>RFFX01000065.1 GCA_003696765.1 Zetaproteobacteria bacterium
CAAATCCGGAGGTTGCGCATGCAACCGACGGATTTGTAAGGAGATCGAAGACCGCGCTCTTCGATCCCCGTCAAGCAAAAAGCCCACGGACGGACTTTTTGCAGTGTGATCAGCATGACGGTTTCGCAAGACAGGAAGGCGAACAGCCCATGGACGGGCTTGTTGCGTTCGACCCGGCCATAACCCTCCAGGACCGATGGTTCGCCCCGCCGCCGGCCGATGCCCGCCGCAGCCTGGAACCGCACCGGGGGCGGCAGGGGCTGGTCTGCTTCTGCAGCAACGACTACCTCGGCCTGCGCGACCATCCGCAGGTGGTCGAAGCGGCCGCAAGGCTGCTCCACGCCAGAGGGGTGGGCAGCGGCGGATCGCGGCTGATCAGCGGCGACCATCCGCTGTGGCACCGGTTGGCCGATGAGCTGGCCTGCTGGCTCGGGTTCGAGGCCGGGCTCACCGTCGGCAGCGGCATGCTGCTCAACATCGGCCTGATCCAGGCGCTGGCCGACCGCCACACCGCCCTCTTCTGCGACCGGCTCAACCACGCCTCGCTGATCGACGGCGCCCGCCTCTCCGGCGCCCGCCACCACCGCTTTCCCCACCGCGACTACGACGCGCTGGAGGCGAGGCTGGCCCGCTGCCGGCAGCCACGGCGGCTGATCGTCAGCGACGGGCTGTTCAGCATGGATGGCGACTGCGCCGACATCCGGCGGCTGATCGAGCTGGCCGAACGCCACGACGCGCTGCTGCTGATCGACGACGCCCACGGCATCGGCACCATGGGCGGTGACGGTCGCGGCGTCACCACCGGCGCCGGCGGCCATCCCCGGCTGGTGCTGGTCGGCACGCTGGGCAAGGCCTTCGGCGGCTACGGCGCCTTCGTGCTGGCCCGAAGGGCGCTGATCGACGGATTGATCCAGCGCATGCGCACCCTGATCTACTCGACGGGGGCACCGCCGCTGCTCGCCGCGGCAGGGCTGGCCGCGCTGGCCCGAATCCGCGAGGGCCACGAGCGCGCCCGGCTTGCCGCCAACATGGAGCTCTTCGCCCGGCTGCGCGGCGTTGCGGTGGAATCTCCGATCATCCCATGGTCGATCGGCTCGGATCGGGCGGCGCTGGAGGCGGCCGACATCTTGCGGCGGCACGGCATGGAGGTGGTGGCCATCCGCCCGCCCACCGTGCCGCGCGGCACCGCCCGGCTGCGCATCACCCGCACCGCCCGCCACACGCCGGAGCAGATCGCCGCGCTCTCTCGCGCGCTCGACGCGCTCAGGCCCGCGGCAGGGTGATGATGAACTCCGCCCCCATGCCCGGCGCGCTCTCCGCGCGGATGGTGCCGCCGTGGGCCTGGATGATGTGTTTGCAGATGGCCAGCCCCAGCCCCGCGCCCCCCTCGGAGTGACGCCGCGCGCGGGAGTCGTCGGCGCGGAAGAAGCGGACGAAGAGCTTCTCCAGATGCTCCTCGGCGATGCCCGGCCCCTCGTCGCGCACGTGGATGAAGACCTGCCGCCCCTCGGCGCGGGCGTGGAGGTAGATGCTCGAACGCCTCGGCGCGTATTTGTAGGCGTTGTTGAGCAGGTTGTAGATCACCCGCTCCAGCTGTCGCTGGTCGCCGTTGACCCGCAGACCCTCGGCGATATCCATCTCCAGCGAGATCTGCTCGCGGGCGAAGAGGATCAAGTGGTGCTGCCCCACCTCCTGCAGCAGCAGGGTGAGGTCGACCGGCTCCTGCACCAGCTCGAGCTGGCCGGCATCGGCGCGGGCCAGGGTGAGCAGATCGTCGACGATACGCTGCATGCGGCCGATCATCTCCAACTGCTGCCGCAGATGGGCCTGATACTCCTCCACGCTGCGCGGATGGCGCAGCGCCACCTCCACCTCCCCCTTGAGGATGGTCAGCGGGATGCGCAGCTCGTGTGAGGCATCGGCGGTGAAGCGCTTCTGGGCGGAAAAGCTCGCCTCCAGTTCATGGAACATCCTGTTGAGCGCCTCCTCCAGCGCACGAATCTCCGGATCGTCGCCGCGCGGCTTGAGCCGGCGGCTCAGATCGCCCGCAGCCACCGCCCGGGCGGTCCGCACGATCTGGCGCAGCGGGGCGTAGGCGCGGCCGGCCATGACATAGCCGACCCAGCCGCTGATCACCATCGACAACAGGCCGAGCCCCCCGCCGAGCAAGTAGATCCACTGCATCACGGTACGCACGTCCTGCGTGCTGCGGCCGAGCATCACCACGCCGTAGAGCCGGTCTCCGAGGTGGACCGGCATCGACACCACCCGCATGTTGGCCTTCTTGAGCAGGGAGTCGGTGGAGACGAAGGTGGTGGTCTCGTCACGCAACGCCTCGGCCAGCGCCATCGGCAGACGATCGCCGCCGTGGCGCAGCAGCTGCCGGTCGCTGGCGAAGACCACAGCGCCGTCGCTGCGCACCAGTTGGAGCGTACCGGGGAAGTGGCGGGCGAACTGGTCGAGGTGGAAGGGCCAACGGCCGATCGGAGTGCGCTCCATCTCGTCGACCAGCGTTCGACACTGCAGGGCGATGCGCTCGTCGATCTCGCGGTAGACCTGATAGGTGACCAGCCAGTAGATCAGCACCCCGGCGAACAGCAGAATGGAGAGCTCGACGGTGATGTAGGTCAGCGCCAGACGGCCGCGGAAGGTACCGAAGATGCGGCGCAGCAGGGGAAGGCGGGCGGTCCGCGGCCGCCCGGCAGGCATCGTTCCCGGCTTCACCCCTCCCCGACGAAGGTGAGCCAGTGGTGGCGCTCGCTGTCGCGGCCGCGCACGGCGTCGAAATAGGCCTCCTGCAGCGCGCGGGTGATCGGCCCCGGCTTGCCGGCGCCGATGGCCCGCCCGTCCACCTCGCAGATCGGGGTCACCTCGGCGGCGGTACCGGTGAAGAAGGCCTCGTCGGCGATGTAGACCTCATCGCGGGTGATCCGCTTCTCCACCACCCGAATCCCCCCCTCGGTGGCCAGCTGGATGATGGTCGCACGGGTGATGCCGTCGAGCGCGGAGGTGAGGTCGGGGGTGTAGAGCACCTCGTCGCGCAGGATGAAGACGTTCTCGCCGCTCCCCTCGGCGACGAAACCGTCGACGTCGAGCAGCAGCGTCTCGTCGTAGCCGTCGCGCAGCGCCTCGGTCAGGGCGAGCATCGAGTTGATGTAGTGGCCGCAGGCCTTGGCCTTGCACATCGAGACATTGACATGGTGGCGGCTGTAGGATGAGGTGCGCACACGGATCCCGCGCTCCAGCCCCTCGCCCAGGTAGGCGCCCCACTCCCAGGCGGCGACGGCCACATGGACTTTCAGGTTGTCGGCACGCAGCCCCATCCCCTCGGAGCCGTAGAAGACGATCGGCCGCAGGTAGGCCGAGCGCAGCCCGTTGCGCGCCACCACATCGATCTGCGCCCGGTTGAGCGCTGCGGCGTCGAACGGGATCTCCATGCCCATGATCCTGGCCGAACGAAACAGGCGTGCTGTATGGTCGTCGAGACGGAAGACCGCCGTCCCCCGATCGGTCTCGTAGGCACGCACCCCCTCGAACACCCCCATCCCGTAATGGAGCGTGTGGGTGAGCAGGTGCACCCGGGCATCGCGCCACGGCACCATCGCACCGTCGAACCAGATCCAGCCGTCCCGCTCCGCAAAGTTGACCATTACACGCCTCCTCGAATCGATCGATGGCGCGATGCTAGAGAAAACGCTCCCCCTGTTCGACTCCATCCCCGAACAACGGTACCGTTTGAGCCGATGCCGAGCCCCCAGCCGCCCGCGATCACAGCGGCGGAGATCCGTCGCCGCCTCGACGAAGACCGCGCCGCCATCCGCCGCATGTTCCACGAAGGCGCCGGCGGCCAGGAGATGGCCCAGGCGCTCTCCGACCGCACCGACATCCTGCTCTGCACGCTGTGGCGCAAGCTGGCCCCAGAGCTGATCGGAAAGGTGGAGCTGATCGCGGTCGGCGGCTTCGGCCGCGGCGAGCTCGCCCCCTGGTCGGACATCGACCTCTGGTTCCTCTTCCCCGCCGATGCCGGTGAAGAGGAGATGACCCGGATCCAGCCCTTCCTCTACGCCCTCTGGGATGCGGGGCTGAAGATCGGCTACGCGGTGCGGACGGTGCGCGACTGCATCGCCGCCATGCGCGAGAACTGGCAGACCGCCACTGCGGTGATGGAGGCCAGGCTGGTCTTCGGCCGCGGCGCGCTCTTCGACCAGCTGCAGGAGCATGTGATCAAGTTCTTCCGCCGCCGACGCAAGGCCTTCGTCCAGGCCAAGCTCGACGAGATGGATGCGCGCCACCAGAAAGGGGGCAAGACCGCCTTCCTGATGGAGCCGGACATCAAGGAGGGAATCGGCGGCCTGCGCGACATCCAGACCGTCTTCTGGCTGGCCAAGGCATGGTACGGCGCCGCCGGCGGCGGCAACCTGATCTCCTCCGGGGCGCTCTCCGTGCGCGAACGGCAGCAACTGCTGGCCGCGCAGGACTTCCTCTGGCGCTGCCGTATCGGGCTGCACCTCAACCAGCGGCGCGCGCGCGACCGGCTCAGCTTCGAGCAGCAGATGCGGCTGGCCGAGGCGATGCGCTATGCCGGCGGCGACCGGCCGGCGGTGGAGCGGTTCATGAAGGACTACTTCCGCCAGGCCGGCCGGGTGGTACGCCTCTCCGGCATGATCGTGATGCATTTCGACGAGCTGCTCCATCCCCCCCGCCTCGCCCGCCCCCGCCCGATCGGCGGGGGGCTGACCGAGCGCGACGAACGGATCGACATCGCCCACCAGGCGGTCTTCCGCGAGGAGCCGCTGCGGCTGATCGAGGTGTTCCATCTGGCTCAGCAGGGCCACCGCCGACTCAACTCCACCGTGCTGCGCCGCATCCGTGCCGACGTGTTGCTGATCGACGACGAGCTGCGGGCCGACCCCCGGGCCTACGCGCTCTTCCTGGCCATTCTGCGCCACGAGCGCAACGTCGCCTGGGCGCTCAAGGCGATGAACGACACCGGCGTGCTGGGCCGCTTCATCCCCGCCTTCCGCCGGGTCGTCGGGCTGGGGCAGTTCAACAACTACCACGCCTACACCGTCGACGAACACACCATCCGCACCGTCGGAGAGGCGCGCAACTTCTACCACCGGCTGCGCACCTGCCGCACGCCGCTGGCCTCGGAGGTGGCCGCCCGGCTGCCCCGGCCGGAGCTGCTCTACCTCGCGCTGCTCTTCCACGACATCGGCAAGGGAATGAGCGGCGACCACTCGGAAGAGGGGGCGCGCATCGCCGCCGACTTCTGCCGTCGCGCCGGGCTGGACGCCGCCGCCTGCGCGCTGGTCCCCTGGCTGGTCGCCCACCATCTGGACCTGGCGCGCACCTCCCAGCGCTACGACATCTCCGACCCGGAGGTGATCCACGCCTTCGCCGACCGGATGGAGCGGCGCGAACGGCTCGACTACCTCTACTGCCTCACCGTGGCCGACATCGCCGCCGTCGGCCCGCAGGTGTGGACGGCGTGGAAGGGGGCGCTGCTCGCCGAGCTCTACCAGGCCACCGCTCAAGTGCTGGTCGGCGACCGTATCGATGGCGAGGCGTGGCGGAAGCGGCTGGCCGAAGAGCGGAAGGGCGTGCTGGAACAGGCGACGGATGGGGCGCGTACGGCCGTCGCAGCCGGTTTGCGGCTGCTGCCCGATGCCATGGTACGGCAGTTGACCACGGAGCGGCTGCTGCAGGTGGCCCGCTTCCTCGGCGGGTGCCATGGCGCGGAGCGGGTGGAGACGGTGGTCGAGCGCGAATACGGCGGCACACTGGTCATGGTCCACAGCCGCAGCCGCAGCGGGCTGTTCGCCGCACTGGCCGGCGTGATCAGCGACTGCCACGCCTCGGTGGTCTCAGCCTGGGCCTTCGATCTCGACGACGGCCGCATCATCGACCTCTTCCTGGTTCAGACCATGGAGGGGGGGATGTTCGACCACCCCGGGGACCTGGAGCGTATGCGACGCAAGATCCTCGGGGTGCTCACCGCCGATCCGCTGCCCCGGCACCGGCCGCGCACCGACTGGAAGGTCGATGTGCTGATGCGCCAGGTGGAGCCGAAGGTCGCCCTGCTGCCCCGGGCATCGGCCCGCTTCACCGTGGTGGAGGTGACCGCCGCCGACCGCCCCGGGATCCTCGCCGACCTGGCCGCGGCGATCAACCGGGCGGAGATGCGCATCCACGGGGCACAGATCTCCACCTTCGGCGAGCGGCTGGTCGATGTCTTCTTCCTCGAACGGGCCGACGGCGCGCCATTCGACGAAGCGAGCCGCAGGAGGCTGTTCGATGCGCTCTACCGCGTGATCACGCTGCCACCGGAGGGGGATGCCGATGACACCTAAATGGTTCACCCGACTGTTGCCCAGCCGCTATGACGGATTCGTGCTGGCACTGGGCGGCGGCGGCGGGCGGGGGCTGGCCCACATCGGGGTGCTCGCCGCGCTGGAGGAGCGCCGACTGCGGCCTGATGCCATCATCGGGGTGAGCATCGGCGCCCTCTTCGGCGCCATGTACGCGCTCGATCCCGATGCGGAACGGCTGAGACGACGGGTGCTCGACTTCCTGCGCTCCGATGCGATCGCCAACCTGCAGCTGCCGCAACTCCAGCAACAAGAGGAGCCGTCGGCCTCCTTCCTCGATCGCTGGATGGCGCTGGGGCGGCAGTCACTGCTCTATGTACGGGCGGCGACCGACATCGCACTGGTCGATGCCGAATTGCTGATCACCGTCGCCGACACCCTCTGCGGCCGCCACACCTTCGCCGACACGCAGATCCCCTTCTCCTGCGTGGCGGTCTCCTTCCCCGGCGGCGATTGCACGGTGTTCGACCGGGGCGATCTGGTACACAGCGTGGCGGCAAGCATGGCCATCCCCGGTATCTTCGCGCCGGTGGAGGTCGATGGCACCCGCTTCGTCGACGGCGGGCTCGCCTCGGAGATCCCCGCGCTGGAGGCGCGCCGCCGTGCCACCGACCAGCAGTGTGTGGTGGCGGTCAACGTCGGGGCCAAGCCCTCGGCCTGCGCCCCACACCCGACCCACATGCTCGGCATGCTCGACTGGGCATCGCTGGTCAAATCCTACTACCTGCGCCGCTACGACAAGGAGCACGCCGAGGTGTTGATCGAGCCGCTGGTCGGCGACGTGCAGTGGGACGACTTCTCCCATCCGGAGGACGAGATCGCCCG
>RFFX01000066.1 GCA_003696765.1 Zetaproteobacteria bacterium
GAGGGGGGCGGTGACGGGGGCGGTGCCGCCGTCGCGGCGGGGGAGGAGGAGCACAAGCCGAAGCGGCGCCGCCGCAGGCGCCGTCGCCGGTCGGCGGATGGGGGTGATCCTGCTGCGGAACCGGAAGGGGCCGCCGGTGCCGACGGGGGGGGAGCAGCCGGTGGAGCCGACGCCCCCGGCGGTGCGGACTGACCGGCGCGCGGGGTCGTGACGGCGGCCGTCCGGAGCGTACGTGTCGTCGTGCCGGAGGAGCTGGCCGGCAGCAGGCTGGATGAGGCGCTCGCCCGGCTGAGCGATCAGTCGCGCAGCCGCATCCAGGGTCTGCTGCGTGCCGGAGCGGTCACCGCCGACGACGACGGCCGGATCCGGGCGGCGCGCAAGGTGCGCCCGGGTGAGCGCTTCACCATCCACCTGCCCGAGCCTGCGCCGCCGATGCTGGAGCCGGAGGCGGTGGCGCTGGATATCCTCTTCGAGGACGATCATCTGCTGGTGGTCAACAAGCCGGCCGGGATGGTGGTCCACCCCTCCTGCGGTCATGAGCGCGGCACGCTGGTCCACGCCCTGCTGCACCGCTGCCCCGATCTTCCCGGGATCAACGGCGTCCAGCGTCCCGGTATCGTCCACCGGCTCGATCGGGACACCTCCGGTGCGCTGGTCGTGGCCAAGGAGGAGGAGACCATGCGTGCGCTGGGGGCCTGCTTTGCCCGCCACGACCTCGAGCGGCAGTACCTCGCCTGGTGCCGTGGGGTGCCGGCCTGGTCGCGCCGCACCATCGACCTTCCGGTGGGGCGCCATCGCCGCAACCGGCAGAAGATGGCCGTGCGGCCCGACGGCAAGCGCGCGGTCACCGAAGCGGTATGCGAGCTGCGCCATCCGCTGGGGTTCTCCCGATTGCGGCTGACGCTGCACACCGGGCGGACCCACCAGATCCGCGTCCATCTCAGCCACATCGGCCTCCCCATCCTGGGAGATCCGCTCTACGCCAGGTCGTTCCACCCCGACCAACGCACCCCCGCGGCGCTGCGGGAGGCGATCGACGCGCTGCCCGGTCAGGCGCTCCATGCCGGAGTGCTCGCCTTTCGCCATCCCGTCAACGGTGCGATGCTGCGCTGCGTTGCGCCGCCTCCTGCGCCGCTGGCCGCGCTCGATGCCGCCATGGAGGAGGGCCGATGAGCCACGCAGCCGGCCTTTTGGGCCGATCGGCGGACGGGTCGGGTGGTGATCGGCCGTGGTAGGCTCGCGCATCCTCGCCCGGATCGGCATCCAGGCGGCCTTCACCGACGCCGCCGACGGCGGGGTGCGCGATGCGGCCGATCCCTTGGCCGAGCGGATCGCCTGGCGCGCCGGCTTCCATCTGCCGCTCCACCAGTGCCGTCAGTTGCACGGCGATGCGGTGTGGTGGGTGGAGTGGGGCGATGCCGGTGACGGCGCCGACATCCTGATCAGCCGCAAGCGCCACCATACGCTGGCCATCCGCACCGCCGACTGTCTGCCGGTGTTGCTGGCCGACGGGGAGGCCGGCGTGGTCGCCGCCGTCCATGCCGGCTGGCGCGGCACCGTGTGCAATGTGGTGGCCCGGGCGGTGGCGGTGATGGTGGAGATCGGCGCGCGCGCGGAGCGGATCCATGCCGATTTCGGCCCGGCCATCGGCCCCTGCTGCTTCCGTGTGGAGGGGGAGGCGCGCGCGCGGTTGCAGGCGGCGGCCGACGGCGTGGGGGTGACGGCGGCCGACGGCGCGGCGGCGTATGCCGATCTGGCGGCGATCAACCGTTGGCAGCTGGAGCGCGCCGGCGTGCCGGCCGGCCAGATCGACAGCGATGGTCCCTGTACCTGTTGCAGCGGCGGCTACTTCTCCCACCGGCGTGACCGATCCCCCTGGAGGCAGTTGTCCCTGATCAGCGCTTGAGTCGCGTGCGGGCTTGACCCTGGAGTATGGTTCAGGGTTTAGCCTTTGCTGTGTGAAGATCGGAACCCTCGCTGGAGCTGTCGGCGTCTCCGTGGAGACCGTGCGCTACTACGAGCGGCGCGGGCTGCTTCCCCCCGCGCCGCGCAGCAGCGCCGGCCACCGCTGTTACGGCGCACGCGACGTGGCCCGGTTGCGCTTCATCGTCCAGGCCAAGGAGCTGGGCTTCACCCTGGAGGAGATCGGCCAACTGCTGGCCATCAGCGATGGCGGGCGCACCTGTGCCGAGGTGCGGGCGGTGGCGCAGGCCAAGGCCGCCGAGATCGGCCGCCGTGTGGCGCGGTTGCGGCGTATCGAAGAGCGGTTGCGTGCCCTGGCGGAGCAGTGCGCCCGCGCCGATGGCCACGACCCCTGCCCCATCCTCAATCTGTTGGAGGTGCATGATGACGAATGATTCCATCGAGAAGCGTCCCGGTACGAACGAACATGTCCCCCTGATCGGCGCGGTGATCGCGGGCGGTCTGGCTTCGGCCTGCTGCATCGGGCCGCTGATCGTCGTGCTGCTGGGGTTGGGTTCGGCCTCGGCCTTCGTGGCGCTGGAGCCGTATCGTCCGCTCCTTGCCGTGCTCACCTTTGCGCTGCTCGCCTGGGCCGGCTGGCGGCACTGGCGGGGGCGGAGGCTGTGCGCGGCCAGGAGGGCCGCGCAAATCCGCAGCTTGCTTCTGCAAGCGAAGGATTTGTAAGGCGATCGAAGACCGCGCTCTTCGATCGCCGTCAAGCAAAAAGTCCATGGACGGACTTTTTGCGATCGGATCAGGAGAACAACCCATGCGAAGATTCGCGCTTTCATTCGTATTTCTGTCCATGACCGCCATATATGCACAGAATGGCGCTGCAAAGGAACAAACCGTAACCATGCATGTGTCCGGCATGACCTGCGGTGCCTGTCCGGTCACTGTGCGCCACCGCGCCCTGCAGTTGAAGGGGGTCCATGCCGCCCGCGTCGATCTGGAGCGGGCGACGGCCACGGTCACCTACGACGATGGCGAGCAGTCGCCGCAGGCCATCGCCGCGGCGATCACCGCGCTGGGCTATCCGGCCAGGGTGGTGGCACCATGAGGCCTGCGACCTTGCTGAAGATCGGCCTCGTCGGGGCGGGGGTTTCCGCCGTCTGTTGCTTCACCCCGCTGCTGGTCGTGCTCTTCTCCGCGCTGGGATTGGCGGCGTGGAGCACCCATCTCGACGTCGTGCTGCAGCCATCGCTTCTCTTCTTCATCCTGCTCACCATCTACGGTGTCTACCGGCAGGGGATGGCGACCGGCAAGCCCGGTCGTCGTTCGGAAGGGGGCTCCTCGTGAGCGACGGAAGCGGCGCCGCTTCGGCGGCCGGGGTTCGGCTGCGTTCGACCATCACCTGCCCCCACTGCGGCCACCGCTCCCGTGAGACGATGCCGACCGACGCATGCCAGTGGTTCTACCGCTGCCCCTCCTGCCGGATGCAGCTACGCCCGAAGCCGGGGGATTGCTGCGTCTTCTGCTCCTGGGGGGATGTTCCCTGCCCGCCGGTGCAGTTGCAGCGGGGGCGGGCGTGCTGCGGGCCGCAGTAGCGCGGGGGGTGGTGTCCGGCAGCCGGGAGGGGCGGAGGCCGCATCCCCTTCCACGGGGGGATGCGGTCGGACGGCTGGCTGTGGGCGCGCATCTGGTGGCGGCCACGCCGGCCCTGGCGGCCGACTGGCGGCGCCGCGCGATGCCGGCGGACAGCCCGGCAGCGCCGGCAGCGAATGTGGATGACTGGTCCGAGTGGCTGCATCGCCTGACAGCCGAAGGGCCGGATGCGCCCGTGCCGCTGACTCGGGCGCAGGAGCTGGCGCTCTGGGAGCGGGTGATTGC
>RFFX01000067.1 GCA_003696765.1 Zetaproteobacteria bacterium
CAACACCATCGCGGTGGACGACTACTACCGCACCGACCACCCCGGCATCTACGCCATCGGCGATGTAATCGGCGCGCCGGCGCTGGCCCATGTCGCCAGTCATGAGGGAATCGTCTGCGTCGAGGCGATCGCAGGACGCAATCCCCACCCGATCGACTACGAACGCATCCCCGGCTGCACCTACTGCCAGCCGCAGGTCGGCTCGATCGGCCTGACCGAGGCGGAGGCGGCAGAGCGCGGCATCGCGGTCAAGATCGGCCGCATGCCCTACGCCCCCAACGGCAAGGCGCTCGGCCTGGGCGAGAGCGAAGGGCTGGTCAAGACCATCTTCGATGCGGAGAGCGGCGAGCTGATCGGCGCCCACATCGTCGGTGCCGAGGCGACCGAGCTGATCGTCACCCTGGGGGTGGCGCAGACATTGGAGACGACCGAGGCGGAGCTGATCCACCACATCTTCCCCCACCCCACCCTCTCCGAGATGATCCACGAAGCGGTGCTCGACGCCGAGGGGCGCTCCATCCACCAGTAAAGCCCCCTCCCCCTCCGCGGCCGAGCGGAGAGGGACCATCCCCCCCCTTCCTACGGTGAATCGACGTCGAACAGAGCGGCGGCGATCCGCTCCACATCGAGCGACGGCAGGCAGACGAAGCGATCGCAACGGCGACGGAAACAGGGACCGCACGGTACCTCGGACACCACATGGCGATCGGCAGTACCCAGTGCGCCCATCCGCTGCGGCGCGGTCGGCCCCCAGAAGGTGACCGTGCGGCAACCCACCGCCGAGGCGAGATGGCTCACCCCGGAGTCGGGGCCGACATAGCCGCGGGAGCGCGCCAGCAGCCCGGCCAGCTGCGCGATCGGCAGCCGTTCGTCCGCCGCCCGCACCCCGGTGATCCCCTGCGCCACCGCCTCCGCCCGCAGCTGCTCCTCCCGACCACCCCACAACACCACCACCGGCGCCCGCGCGGCGAGCAGCGGCAGCAGCCGGCGCCAGCCCCCATCGGGCAGCCGCTTGGTGGCGTAGCTGCCGCCGATATGGCACAGGATGAAGTGCCGCGGCAGCCGCCAGCGCCGCACCACCTCCTCCCCGGCGGCGCGCAGCGCATCGATGCCGTGCAGCCGCGGCGGGCGATAGGGCAAAGGCTCCTCCGGCACCCGATCCGGAGCGGGGCAAAACGGCGCGGCGGCGATGCGACGGTAGCACTGCACCACATGGCGCTCCTCCGGATGGAAGGCGACCGGCCGAACCAGCAGGCGGTTGGGCCACTCCGGGCTCTGGCGGCGGTCGAAGCCCCAGGCCGGCGCCCCGACGGCGCGCGCCATCAACCCCGACTTGATCAACCCCTGCAGCTCGAGCACGCCGTCGAAGCGCTCGGCCCGCAGCGCCCGCGCGCAGCCCCATGCCCGCCGCCAGCCGCCCCGTCCCTTCATCCGCACGATGTGCGGCCGCACCTCCGGCGGCAACAACTCGGCGACGAAGCCGTAGCGGGCATCGATCAGCCAGTGGATCTCCCGCACCTCAGGCCGGGCCAGCAGATCGTCGAGTGCGGGCAGAGCGTGGATGATGTCGCCGAAGGCGGAGAGCTTGATGATCAGGAGCTTCACCCGGCAAGCAGCTCCTCGACGGCTTGCGCCACCTCCTCCGGAGCCAGCGCCGCCATGCAGGGGTGCCCCGCCACCCGACACTCCCGCTGCAGACAGGGCGAGCACTCCGCCGGCCGGTAGAGCAGGCGCACCTGCGGCCCGTCGGGGGCGGTGCGGGCCGGATCGGTGGCGCCGAACAGGGCCACCACCGGCCGGCCGATGCCGGCGGCGACATGCATCAGCCCGGAGTCGTTGCACAGCAACAGCCGACAGGCGGCAAGCAGCCGCAACGCCTGGGCAAGCGTCGTCCGGCCACAGCCGTTCCACCCCTCCGCCCCACGGGGAAGCACCGCCTCGCCGATCGCCCGCTCGGCCGCAGTGCCGAGGATGAGCAGTTGCCGGCCTGCGGCCGCAAGCCTGCGCGCCAGCAGATGGTAGCGCTCCGGCGGATAGCGCTTGGCGCCGCCGAACTGCGCCCCGGGGGCGATGGCCACCACCCGACCGGGATCGAGGCCGTGGCGGCGCAGCAGCGCCTCCCCCTGTTCCACCGCTTCCTGTGGCACGCTCAATGCCACATGCCGGCGGGGAATCGGCAGCCCCATCTGCGCCACCAGATCGAGAAAGTAGTCGCGATGGTGCTCGCGCATCATGTCCAGAGCCGGCCGGGGGGCACGGGTGAGCAACGCCCTGCGCCACTGGCCGCGAAAGCCGATCCGCTCGGGGATGCCGGCGCGCCAGGCCATCCAGGCGACACGGATGCTGTGGGGGAAGAGCACGGCCAGATCGCCGTCGCGCGGCATCGCTTCGGCGGTGGCCACCGCGCCCAGACCGAGCCATGGAGCCAGCTCGGCAAGCCACGGCCGGCCGACCAGCGTCACCCGCGCCGGTGCCAGCCCGGCGACCAATGCCGCCATCGCCGGCTGGGCCATCACCACATCCCCCAGCCAGTTGGGCGGATGGATGACCAGATGGCCGCCCGGCCTCAACCCGCCATCCATGTTTCGATCGCGAAAAGTCCGCCCATGAACTTTTTGCTTGACGGAAAGCGAAAAGTGCGATTTACGCTTTCCTTACAAATCCCTCGCTTGCTTACGCAAGCTCTTGATTTGCGTGACCGTCCTGGTCGCGGATGCCGGCTTCTCATGAAGCCGCCATCCAAGGAGCGCGCAACATCCAGCCCAGCCGGCCGCAGGCGGCGGGATCGCGCCACTGCTGCAGACCGATGGTCATCCCCCGCTGCCCGCCGCGGGGGGCGGCGCGGTAGCTGCCGAAGAGGCGATCCCAACAGGAGAGGTTGAAGCCGAAGTTGCTGTTGTACTCCCCGGCGACCACCGAATGGTGGATGCGATGCATGTCGGGGGTGACCAGCCAGCGGCGCAGCGACCGTTCGATCCGGCCGGGCAGGGCGATGTTGCCGTGGTTGAACATGGCCATGCCGTTGAGCAGCACCTCGAAGCAGAGCACGGCCGTCGCCCCCGCGCCGATGAGCGCGATCGCCGCCACCTTGATCGCCATGGAGAGGAGGATCTCCAGCGGATGGAAGCGCAGCGCGGAGCTGACATCGAGGCGGGGGTCGGTGTGGTGGACGCGGTGCAGCCGCCACAGCAGTGGCAGCCGGTGGAACAGCCGGTGCTGCCAGTAGATCACCAGATCGAGCAGCACCACGGCGAGCAGTCCGGCCAGCCAGCCGGGAAGCGGCACCATGTGGAGCAACCCCCACGGCCAGAGCGCAGCGAAGCCGGCCGCCCCCAGCGGAAAGAGCAGCCGCAGCAGCAGCACATCGAGCGCGAGCAGGGCGAAGTTGCCCGGCCAGCGCACCCGGCGCACCATCGGCTCGCGCCGGCGCGGCGCCCGGTACTCCCACCATCCGATCGTCGCGAGAATGAGGAGGAAACAGCCCGGCCGCACGAAGGCGGCCACCTCAACCGACAGCGGAGTCTCCACCTGGTCCGGGCCGGCGAGGCCGCAGGAGGATCAGCAGAGGGCGCAATCGAGCCGCCGCTCGGAGGGGATTGCCTTCCCTTCCGCGCCGCGCAGGCCGAGCCGGGCGAAGAGCGCCTCGTCGTGGGCCACGTCGGCGTTGTCGGCGGTGAGCAGCTTCTCGCCGTAGAAGATCGAGTTGGCCCCGGCGAGGAAACAGAGCGCCTGCGCCTCGTCGCTCATCGCATGGCGCCCGGCGGAAAGCCGCACTCTGGAGCGCGGCATGGTGATGCGCGCCGCCGCGATGGTGCGGACGAACTCCAGCACATCGAGCGGCTCGGCATCGGCCAGACCGGTCCCGGCGATCGGCACCAGCATGTTGATCGGCACCGACTCGGGATGGGGCGCCATGCGCGCAAGCTGCACGATCAGACCGGCGCGGTGGCGGCGGCTCTCGCCCATGCCGACGATGCCGCCGCAGCAGATGCGCAGGCCGGCGGCGCGGACATGCTTCAGCGTATCGAGCCGGTCCTGATAGCGGCGGGTGGAGATGATGGTGCGGTAGAACTCGGGATCGCTGTCCAGGTTGTGGTTGTAGTAGTCGAGCCCGGCCGCGCGCAACGCCTCGGCCTGCTCGGCGTCGAGCATGCCCAGCGTGGCGCACGCCTCCATACCGAGATCCTTGATCCGACGGATCATCTCCAGTACCCGGGCGAAGGCGCGCCCCTTGGTCGGCGCCCGCCAGGCGGCGCCGATGCAGAAGCGGGTCGCGCCGGCCTCCCTGGCCCGGCGGGCGGCGGCCACCACCTCCTCCACCCCCATCAGTCCCCGCGAGGGCACCCCCTGCTCGTTGTGCACACTCTGAGCGCAGTACTTGCAATCCTCCGGGCAACCGCCGCTCTTGACCGAGAGCAGGCTGGAGCGCTGGATCTCGTTGGGGTCGAAGACGGCACGGTGGACCTGCTGCGCCCGGAACAGCAGGTCGTTGAAAGGAAGCTCCATCAGCGCCATCACTTCATCGAGCGACCAGTCGTGGCGCGGCACGGCAGCGTTCATGGTCGGAGCGCAAAACGTCCGTCCGTGGACGTTCTGCCCGGCGAGGATCGAAGAGCGCGCTCTTCGATTCCCTTACAAACCCTTCGCCTGCCTCCTGCGCAAGCTTCGGATTTGCGCGGCCCTCCCTGGCCGCGTTTCAAGGCTCCCCCCTTCCTGCCGCGGCACCCACCAGCGGCGGCACCCCGAAGGCACGCTGCAGGGCGATGATCGGCAGCGCCGAGTTGATGCGACCGTCGGCGACCATGGCCATCGCCTCCTCCACCGCCACCCAGCGGCGGCGGATATCCTCCCCCTCCTCCGGCACGCCCAGATCGTCGCGCGCGGGTCGATCGCGCGCCACCTCGGCGAGAAAGAGGGTGACCTGCTCCGAGCAGGCGCCGGGCGAGGGATACCAGCGCGGCGCGCCCAACCGCCGCAACCGCCCGACCGCATAGCCCGCCTCCTCCAGCGCCTCGCGCCGCGCCGCCTCTTCCGCCGTCTCCCCGGGGTCGATCACGCCGGCGACGATCTCGACCAGCCACGGCCGGTCGCCGCGGGCCATCGGCCCGACGCGGAACTGCTCGAGCAGCAACACCTGCCACGCATCGGGATCGTAGAGCACCACGCCGACCGAATCGCCGCGCTCGAGCAGCTCGCGCCGCACCGACATGGTGCCGCCGTCGAAACAGTCGTGGGTGATGTCGTAGGCATCGACGGTAAACCAACCGCGATAGCGGCACTCACGCCGCACGATAACGCAGTTCATCCTGTTTGCTCTTCGACCACGAACCCCTTGCCGCCGCGCCGCATCCCCACCGGGCCGGTGCGGGTCATCTCGATGATGCCGATCGGCTTGAGCATGCGCAGGAAGGCGTCGATCTTGCCGCACTTGCCGGTCAACTCGAGTGTGTAGCTCGTCTCGGAGACATCGACCACCTTGGCGCGGAAGACCTCGGCCATGCGCAGCACCTCGGCGCGGGTCTCGTCCCGGGCATGCACCTTGACCAGCACCAGCTCGCGCTCCATGTGGGCCAGACGCGAGATGTCCTCGGTCTTGATCACCGGGATCAGTTTGTTGAGCTGCTTGTTGATCTGCTCGATGATGCGCTCGTCACCACGGGTGACCAGCGTCATCCGGCTCACCGTCTCATCGAGGGTGGGCGCCACGCTCAGGCTCTCGATGTTGTAGCCGCGGGCGGAGAAGAGGCCGGCGATACGGGTGAGCACGCCCGACTCGTTCTCCACCAGGATGGTGATGGTATGTCTCATGAACCCCTCGTCCCGTGTTTCGATCTCAACCGGCCAGCGGCAGCCAGAGCGAAACGGTGGTCCCCTCCCCTTCGGTCGAATCGACCGTCATCACCCCGCCGAGGCGGGCCATGTTCTCCCGCGCGACGGTCAGCCCCAGCCCGTTGCCTTGCGGCTTGGTGGTGAAGAACGGCTGCCAGATCCGCTCCATCAGCCGCCCGGGAATGCCGCAACCGCTATCCGCCACATCGAGGCGGGCCACTCTTCCCCGACCGCGCAGCGGCTCGGGCACCGCCGACTCCTCCTCCGGCCCGAACGAGACGGCGATGCGGGGCCGCTCGCAGCCGGCCAGGGCGTCGACCGCATTGTCGGCCACCGCGGTCAAGACCTGCTTGAGCAGCGCGACGTCTCCGCGCATCGGATAGTGACCCGGCTGGAGCTGGAGCTGCAGCTCCACCCCCTCGGGCAGCTGCGAGCGCACCTCCTTGCACCACTCCTTGACGAAGGGGAAGAGCGGCAGCACGCCGGAACCGTCCTCCTCCCCACGGGCATAGACCACCAACCCCTGGATGATCGCGGTCGCCTCCTCCAGCGCCTCCTCCAAGGTCGCCAGCCGCCGCATCGCCTTCGGATCCTCCCGCACCGCCTTGCGCAGCAGGTAGGCGTTGCCCACCATGCCGGAGAGAAGGTTGTTGAAATCATGGGAGATTCCCGCGACCATGGTGCGCATCGCCTCGTGCTTCTTGCGCTCCTGCAGATCGTGGTTGGCCAGCTCGTAGTCGGTGATGTCCTCCATGGTCAGCACCGCATGCAGGATGCGCCGCCCCTTGCGCAGACGAACCGGTGCGGCGCTGATCGAGGCGGGAAAACGGCTCTCATCAGGCCGGATCACCACCACCCGACCGCGCCACGGCTCGCCGCTGGAGATCGCCCGCATCACCTCGCGATGGAGCTGCTCCCCCCTGGTCGGTGCGCAGGATCTCAGTCAAGAGCTGCCCCTTGACGGAGGGGATCTCCAGCTGCGCCAAGCGATAGAACATCGGATTGGCGTACTCCAGCCGCCCGCGATGATCGACCACCAGGATCGCCTCGGCGGCGTTGTCCATCCCCGCCGCCAGCATCATGTTGATCCGGTCGCTCTCCCGCCGCAGCCGCACGGTGCGCCTGAGCTTGACGTTGGCCTGTTGCAGCCCCCGCAGGTTGGCGATGTGGTCGGTGCGGTCGACCACCGAGAAGAGCGCCATGGTGGCGCCGTCGACGGGGAGCGGGCAGACCACCGTGTCCTGCTGGCGGAACTCCCCCGGCTCCTTGCCGGGGCAGGGAATGATGTAGTGGTGGATCGCGGCGGAGAAGGTGACCGGAGAACCGCGAGCGATCACTGCCTCCACCGGTCGGCGGTAGCGATCATCCTCCAGCTTGGGGGCCAGCGCGATCAGCGGCCGCCCGACCGCATCGGAGGGGTCGATCCCGCTCCAGCGGGCGATCACGCTGTTCCAGTGGCGCACCACCAGCCCGGCGTCGGCCACCACCACACCCTCCTGAACGTGATCGAACAGGGAGAGATCGACGCTCATCCGGCCGCCTCCTCCAGCCGCGCATCGACCGCGCGCAGGAAGTCCGCATGCGAATGGAGCGCGAACATCACGACGATCAGCCCCTCCATCTCGGTGCGGGAGAGCGACAGCCGGGCACGCGCTACCAGAAAGGCGGTGTCGCCGTCATCGATCAGCCCTTCGGGGCCGCCATGCAGGAAGCGCGGCACCTGATAGCGTACCTCCATCCCCAGGATGTTGGCCAGCGTCCCCATCACCCCGTTCATCAACACGTTGCCCACCTCGATCAACACCGACTCGCCGATCGTGTCCAGCCGGGCGTCGGCCTCGTCGCCAGCATCCCCGTCGCCCAGCATCGAGGCGAGCAGATGGGCCGAACGGGGGGTGAAGGCGAGTGCCGCGCTTCCATCCATGTCGCCGGAGAAGGGCATCTGGACGACCACCAGCCGTGGCTCCTCCATGGTCTGTTGCATCCAGGAGAGCGCCTCGGTGCCGCTGCGGCAGAGGCGCAGCTCCGGTACCTGCAACCGCACCCGGCGGCGCACGAAGTCGTTGAGCGTCGCCGCCGCATGGCCGGCGCCGATGTTGAAGAGCTCGCAGATAAAATCACGCTGCTCCTCGCTCAGCATCATGATCCGTCCCCCTCCCCGCTCTCCAGTGCGCGATCGACCGCGGCCAACAACGGCCCCTCTTTCGGCGGCTTGTTGAGAAAATCGACCGCCCCCAGATCGAGGCAGCCACGACGCACCGACTCCTGAATGTCGGCGGTCAGCACGATCACCGGCAGCCGGCTGCCCTGCTTCTTGAGCCGACCGAGCACGCTGATGCCGTCACGCTCCGGCATAACCAGATCGAGCAGCAGCAGATCGGGCTGAACCCCATCGAGCCGGCGCAGACAGTCATCGCCATTGACCGCCTCCTCCACCGAGTGGCCGCCCCGCTCGAGGATGGAACGGATCAGCCGCCGCATGTAGGCCGAATCCTCGGCAATCAGTATCCGGGCCATCTTCCCTCCGCCTCAGTCAGCGCACCAGCTTGACCACCTCGCCGTCGTCCGGCCGCTCCTCCGGATCCATACCGTTGAGCACGGCCAGACGGCGGGCGGTGAACGGCCCGAGCACCATGCCCGAACGCCGGGCCAGCTTCCGCCAGCTGTCGCCATGGCGCCAGTGACAGAGCGTGATCACCGGAACGGCGCCGTCGCGCGAGCGGCTGTAACGGTGGAGCGAGGCGACGATGGTGTCAAACTGCCCCTGCCAGCGCGCCGCCTGATCGCGCGGCGCCCACAAGGCGAGCAACAGCGCCCGGTCGCGCTGCAACCAGACCGAAAGATCGACCCGCGCTTTGCTGACGTGCGGCTGCGACAGATCGGCCTGCACCCGCGCCCAGCGCCACGGACCGCGCACCCCGCTTTGGATCGGCCCGCGTATCCGCCGCTCCGGAACCAGCTTGCGCAAGAGCCCGCGAGCGGTGGTCCGCCGGGCCAGGCTGCGCAGTGTCAGGCGGAAATAGACCGGCTGCCTGCGTACCCGGGCGGTCAGCGCATCACGCCCGTTGTGCAGCACCCACCCTTCGGGGAAGGCGAGCGCCAGCCCCAGTTTGGGATGGATGAAGCGCCGACCGAGGATGGCGCCTTCCCGTGCACTGCCGGAATAGGGGCGCCCCTGAAGCTGCTGCAGCATGGCCAGATGGGAGGCGTGCCGATCCTCTCCGATGCGTGCCGGCACCCGTAGCCGCGCCACCGCCTCGCGGATGCGCTTCTCGGTCTCCGGATGGCTGGCGAAGGCGCCGTGGTAGACCTCGACCTTCTCTCCAGCGTCGCGCCGCTCCTCCCGACGGAGCTGCTCGATCCGTTTGAGCGTCTCCAGCAGCCGCACGGTGGCGCGCGGATCGTAGCCTGCGGCACCGAGGTAGCGGATGGAGAGCTCGTCGGCCTGCAGCTCCTCCTCGCGGCCGTATCCCTGCACCACCGCCAGCGCCAGCATGTCGGTCAACTGCCCCACCCCCTGCGGAACCGGCAACAGGATGGAGGCGATCGCCTTCCCCAGCTGGTAGCTGCGGATCTGGGTATAGCGGGCCACGGCGTGTCGGGCGGTGACGTGGCCGATCTCGTGGCCGAGTACGGCGGCCAGCTCCGACTCGTCGTTGAGGTGGATCAGCAGGCCACGGTGGAGGTAGATGTAGCCGCCGGGAAGGGCGAAGGCGTTGATGGTGTCGTCGTCGATCACGTGGAAGCGGTAGATCAGTTCCGGTCGGTCCGAACTGCGCGCCACCCGTTGCCCCACCCGGTCGACGTAGCGCACCAGCGGATCTTCCGCCGGCAAAAGCGGCAGCGTCTGCTCGAACTTCGCCGCCATCTCGCGGCCGAGCTGCAGCTCCTGCTGCTCGCTCATCAGCACGAACTCGTGCCGCTTGCTCACCGGATTGACCGCGCATCCGGCGGCAAACAGCGCCAGCGACAACGCGACAACGATTCTCACGGGGCAACCTCCAGATCGGTGGGGGCGTGCAGCGAGATGAACCAGCCACCCCGGACGCCGGCGCGAATCTTGCCACGAACCACCACCGGATCACCCCGCTGCACCGGCAAGGGAAAATGGAAGTAGTCGCGAAACTTCTTCGGCACCGTGACATGGAGCGCACCGAGGTAGAAATCGCGTCCGCGCCGGCCGACCCGATCCACCCGCCCGCGCACGAGGCGAAACTGGCCGAGCAACCCCGGGCGCAACTCCCCGGCATCGAGCACCCGCCAGCGCGGATCGGCCCAGATCCCCCGCCCGGCACCTCTGGCACGCCGCTCCAGCCGCAACAGGGCGGCCGCCCAACGCAGGTTGGGCACGAAGGTGTAGACGTGCGCCCACCCCTGGGCCACCATCCAGCCGTTGATCCACGTCCCGTCCCTGGTGTAGACCTGCGCCAGCAACCTGCCATACACGTCGCGCCGCTCGCGGTCGAAGGCCAGCCGAACCACCCGGCCGGTGATGCGCCGGCGCAACGCCTCCCCGGCGGCATCGCCGAGCGGCTGGGCCGGCGCGTCGCGATGGGCCACCTCCGGGGCGTTGATCCCCAGCAGGCGTACCCGCTCGCCGTCGAGGGTGCGGAAGGTGTCCCCGTCGAAGACCTCGGCCACGGTCACCCAACGGCCGCTGCCCACGGTGGAGAGGGTGCCCGCGCAGAGCGGCCGCGGCGACCCCGGTGCCAGGAGCAGAGCCGCCGCGAAAAGCAGCCACGCCGCGGCACCGCGTCGGCGGATCAACGTCTGGGGAGGAAGGCGACGCTCCGGTAGTGGCGCAACTCGGCGATCGACTCGCGCACATCCTCCATCGCACGGTGCCCCTCCGCCTTCTCCGGCACCGCCTCCGGGCCGTACCAGCGGGAGACCAGCTCCTTGACCGTGCTGACGTCGATGATGCGGTAATGGAACCACGCCTCGAGTTCCGGCATGTAACGCCGGAGGAAGCGCCGATCCTGATGTATCGAGTTGCCGCAGAGCGGTGCGCTGCGCCGCTCGGTGTGGGCGGCGACGAACTCCAGCGTCCGCCGCTCCGCATCGGCCAGCGAGACGGTGGATGCGCGCACCCGTTCGGTCAGCCCGGAGGCGCCGTGGTGCGCGCGACACCAGGCATCCATCCCCTCCAGCACCGACTCGGGCTGATGTACCACCAGATCGGGCCCTTCGGCGACGATCTCGAGCTCGTCGTCGGTGATCACGGTGGCGATCTCCAGGATGGTATCCCGCTCCGGATCGAGCCCGGTCATCTCCAGATCCAGCCAGACGAGCTTGCTTCTGGTCGCCGCACCGCTCATGGGGGCAACTGTAGGCTACCGTTCCTGCGGTGGCAATGCGGCCGGGATCGCCATCGTGACCAGGAGCCCGCAAGGGAGGTTGTTGCGGATCTCCAGCCTGCCACCGCAGCGTTCGAGCTCTTCCGCCACGATGGCCAGCCCCAATCCATGGCCTCCGCCGGCACGGCTGCCGTCCAGGGTGAAGAAGCGCTCGGTCAGCCGGGGGATCTTCTCGCCGGGCACCCCGCAGCCGACGTCGGCGACCGACAACACGACCCCTCCATCGGTCGCATGCAACCGGATGGTCACCACACTGCCCTCGGGGGCGTGGCGGATGGCGTTCTCCACCACGTTGAAGAGCACGCGGTCGCAGGCATCCCCGGCCATGGCCACCCGTTCGGGCAGCCCGTCCGAACACTCCAGCCGCAACCGCACTCCGCGCGTTCCGGCGTAGTCCCGCGCCTCCTCCACCACCTGCTCTGCCACGGCCCGCGGGTCGCACACTCCGCCCCGCCGCCCCCCCTGGCCGGCGCGGGCCAGCTCCAGCAAGCCGTCGAGCAGCCGGTTGACCCGGCGCGCCGCCCGCCGGATCGCCGCGATCGACTCCGTGCGCACCTCGGGAATCTCCCCCATCGCCGCCAGGGTGTCGCTGTAGCCGATCAGACTGGTCAACGGAGTCTTGAGATCGTGCATCAGGTTGACGAAGAGCCGCTCCCGCTGCTCCTGCTGCCGCAGCGACTCGCTGATGTCGTTGCCCAGAAGCAGTGCCTGCCCCGTCCCCAGCGGCAAGAGCTGCAGGGCGAAGCTGCAGGAGTCGCCTGCACCGTCGCCCTCCACCTGCAACACCGGCAACGGCGTGGATGCCGGCAACGCATCGAGCGCCCGCTGCAACCGCGCCCCCCACTCCGGATCGCGCTTCATCTGGGCCACGGAGAGCGGCTCCTGGGCGCCGTCGTCGGGGATCGGCAACAGCTCCCGCGCCCGTGGATTGGCCCACAGCACCCTCCCGGCCCGATCCATGCGCACCACCAGGCTCTTCAGCCGGCCAAGCATCACATCCATCTCCTGCTCGCGCCGGTCGATCTCCGCCTCCAGCATCCGCCGCTGCTGCCGCAGCCGGTGCTGCTCCTGCCGCAGGCGACGCCGGAGCAGCCACGCAACCGCCGGCACCGCCAGCAGCGCCACCGCGGACAGCCAGGGCCACACGCCGCTCACTCCTCCGGATCGCTCCCGATCGAGGAGGGGGGACGATAGCAATACCCGACCCCCCGCACCGTGCGGACACACCCCTTCAGCCCCTGACGCTCGAGCGCCTGACGCAACCGCTTGATGGTCACATCGACCGTCCTCGGCTCGACGAAGTGGTCCACCCCCCACACCTCGTCGAGCAGCTGTTCCCGACTGCGCACCTTCCCCGGCCGTTTCATCAGCGCCTTGAGCAGGGCCAGCTCCATCGGCCGCAGCTGCAACTCCACGCCGCCGACCAGCACCGCCATGCCGTCGTCGGAGAGCACCGGATCCACCCCCCGCGCCACCGGCTCCGCCTCCGAACCGGCGCCACCGTGCCGCTCCGCCCGGCGCAACAGCGCCTCCACCCGGGCGAGCAGCTCATCGGGATCGAACGGCTTGGGCAGGTAGTCGTCGGCACCGTCGCGCAGACCATAGACCCGCTCCCGGGTCGTCCCCAGCGCGGTGACCATCAACACCGGAACGGCCGCAGTCTCCTGCCGGCGCCGCATCCAACGCAGCAACTGCATCCCGGAGATCCCCGGCAACATGCGATCGAGAATCACCAACCGACAGCGGTGCCGGAGCAGCCAGTCGCGCGCCCGGTCGCCATCCTCGACCACCGTGCACGCAAGCCCCTTGCGATGGACAAGCTGCAGCCGCATCAACCCGGCGATGTCGGGATCATCCTCAACGATCAGGATATCGGTCATGTCCGTGACACGAAAACTCCGTCCGTGGGCTCTTTGCCGGTTGCAAGGCGGCAGCGTCCTGACGCATCCGCCGATTCGCCTGCCCGCGCACCATGCCAGAGAAGTGTGACACGGTGATGACATCGAGGCAACCGCCATGGACGGCTGCACAAAACGGGAGCTTGCGCATGCAACCGACGGTTTTGTGAGGGAGTCTTCGACTCTTGTGCAGCCAAGACGTCCACGGAAGGAAGGAGTCGTTGCGGTCCGATCACGGATCCCTGCCTGTGATAACGGTGCAACAATCGCCGGACCTGCCGAACTTGTCGCGATCCCTCCGGGCGGATAGCCTTGCAAAGGGGCGCGACGGATCAAACCACAAACCACAAAACTCCGTCCATGGCCGTCATGCTTCCGCCGACCGTCGAACGTGCTCGCGACGGAATCAGGCGATGCCGGCTCCGCAAGAAGCCGGCATCCGCGACCAGGAGGCAGGGTCGCGCAAAACGGGGGCCTGCGCATGCAAGATACTGTTTTCAGGGCGACCGAAGAACACGTCCTTCAGCTTATACCGTGAAGCCGAAAACGTCCACGGACGGAGTTGTTGCGGTCTGATCAGACGATGAAGTTCCCCTACGGTGTTTACGATTTCCAGACGATCATCGAACAACGGCTGTTTTATGTCGACCGCACCGCCGCCATCCGAGACATCGAGGAGGCCGGCTATCAGCTGCTCTTCCTCCGTCCGCGCCGGTTCGGCAAGTCGCTGCTGCTCTCCATGCTGGAGAACTACTACGATCTGGCCAAGGCGGAGCGGTTCGACGCGCTC
>RFFX01000068.1 GCA_003696765.1 Zetaproteobacteria bacterium
CCAGCGGCTGCAGCGCCCTCGTGCCGCCGCCGGGGCGGTCAGGCATGATCAGATCGCAAAAAATCCATCCGTGGACTTTTTGCTTGACGGGGCTCGACGGGCGCGCTCTTCGATCCCCTTACAAATCCTTCGCTTGCCTTCGCAAGCTTCGGATTTGCACGGCACGCCAACGCTGCGATGGTGGTTTCTTGCGAAACCATCAGACATCGGAGTCGCTGCTGTGCGCATCCTCCCGCTCCTCCCCCTCGTCGTCATTCTCGCGCAGGGCGTAGCAGCGCGCGCCGGTCGATTCATAGTAGGTGCGTATCTGCAGCTCGAGGATCAGGCCGATGCCGAAGAGCAGGATGCCGCTGACGATGAGCAGTGAACCGAGCTGGAGCAGCGGCCGGCCGGCCAGATGGACGCCGAAGAGCAGCTTCTCCACCGTCAGCCAGCCGTCGATGGCCAGGCCGGTGGTGCCGGCGAGCAGCCCCAGCCCGCCGAAGAGCTGCAGTGGTCGGTCGGTGAAGCGTTGGAAAAAGGCGACCAGCAGCAGGTCGATCAGCACCCGGACGGTACGGCCAAGCCCGTATTTGCTCCGGCCGTGGATGCGGGGGCGGTGGTGCACCTCCATCTCGCCGATGCGCGCGCCGCGGATGGCGGCGATGGCCGGCAGCATGCGGTGTTGTTCGCCGTAGAGGCGCAGCGCCTTCGCGGTTTCGGCGCGCATCACCTTCAGCGGGCAGCCGTGGTCGTGCAGATCGATGCCGAGCAGTCGGCGGATCAGGGCGTTGGCCATGCGCGACGGGAGCGTGCGGGTGAGCGCATCGTCGGCGCGCCGTCGGCGCCAGCCGTTGACCAGATCGAGCCGGTCGCGTTGCAGCCGTTCCAGCAGCCGGGGGATGTCGGCCGGGTCGGTCTGCAGATCGCCGTCCATATAGGCGACATAACGGCCACGGGCGGCATCGAAGCCGGCCATCATCGCCGCGGTCTGGCCGAAGTTGCGCGCCATGCGCAGCAGGCGCAGACGCGGGTGGTGCCGCCGTGCCCGCTGCATGGCGGTGAAGGTGGAATCATGCGAGCCGTCGTCGATCAGGATGAGCTCGTAGTCGATGCCGGTCAGTGCCGCCTCCACCTCGGCGACCAGCGGCGCGACATTCTCCTGCTCATCGAACAGCGGGACGACGATGGAGAGGTGGCAGCTACACATCGTGGCGGAGGTCGGAATGGATCCCATCGCAACAGGTCCGTCCATGGATTTTTGTCTGACGACGATTGAAGCGCGCGGCCCTCCTCCATGGCCGCGGCGCCGGCGCCTGCAGGGCCGTTGCAACGGATGGAATCGCAAAAAGTCCCTCCGTGGACTTTTTCGCTTCACGGGGATCGAAGAGCGCGGTCCTCGATTCCATTACAAATCCATCGCTTGCTTACGCAAGCTCTTGATTCGCTCGGCACGCCAACGCCGCGATAATGGTTTCTTGCGAAGCCGTCAAAACGAAGAAGCCCTCCACGAGGAAGGGCTTCTCCGCAGTGCGGCGGGCGGGGCTACTGGCCGAAGATCTCGCGCAGCGCCTTCTTCATGGGGGTTCCCTTGCTGCCGGCGGCGCTGCTCGGCAGGAAGCCCAGCGCTCCATCCGGGGTCTTGCAGGCGGTGGCTCCGGACGGGATCTTGCTCTCGCTGTACTTCTCCTGCTTGTCCTTGTGCTCGTCCTTCTTGGACTTGTGCTCGTCCTCGGACTTCTTGGCCTCGTCCTTGGCTTTGTTGGCCTCGTTCTTCAGCTTGCCGTATTTTTCTTCGTTGACGGAGTCTCCGGCATCGTGCGCCTTGTTCTCCAGCTCTTCGTAGTCCTTCTTGTCTTCGTCGGCTTTGTCCTTCTTCTCCTTGGACTTGTTTTCCAGCTCGTTTTCGAAGTTCTTCAGCGACCCCTCATAGGATGCGGCCTGGGTGAAGGCGATGCAGTTTTCGCTGACGATCAGCTCGCTGCTGTCGCTCACCTCCTCCCAGCTGGACTTGTTGTCAGATTTCACTTCGTTGCCGGTCTTGTCCTTGTCGTCCTTCTTGTCGTCGGCGAGCGCCGGGGTGACGCCCAGCGACAGGACGAGCATCAGCGCCGTCAGGATGCGGCCGAGCAGGGTGGCGGATGAGGTTGATGAGGTCATGACGGTTCTCCTTTTCTCTGTGTTTGTCCGACCCGGTTCGGAAACGACCGGTCGGGGCCCGATTGTGATGGCATTTGCCCGACGGCGGCGTATGGACGTCGGGTCGATGCGATGGCGTTTACCCTGCCAGCGGCGGGGTGGGGATGCTGTGTTCCACATCACACCCGGGAGGGCACCTGCGTGCAGTTTGTGGCGAGCGGTGCATGATTTCCCGTCGTTGCAAGGATGTCAATCGATTCCGGACGCGCGCGGTTCCCTTCATCGGATCACCGCGCGCATCAGGTGGAGCGGCTTGCCGTCGACGAAGCCCAGACCGTAGGCGACGACGTGGTAGCGCACATCTTGGCTGCCGTCGTTGTAGCAGCCGTAGGTGGTCGCCGGTGGAGTGCACGGGTTGTTGTCCACATGGTAGTCCTTGTTCTCGTCTCCGGCGGTGACCCAGACGACGGCGCCGTTGGTCGGCACCGCACCGCCGGTTTCCAGTGATGGGGTGATGATGCCCGTGATCTGGTCGATCTCCAGCTTGATATAGCCGTTCAGCCGGCTCTGCAGGTCGGTGGTGATGGCCGACAGGTCGGGGTTGCAGTAGTCCGCCGCACTGCTCACCGGCAGGCAGTTGCTGCTGTCCCAGAAGACGGCGCGGTCGGTGGCGGTGCTGTTGTCGGCTCCGTTGTCCCAGTAGGCGATCACGCCGGTCGGATTGGTCACCGCCGTGAGCCACTCCTCGCGATCCCCGAGCTGCTGATCGTCCGCGGCGCCGGGATTGCCGTCGTCGAAATCGGCGTCGTTGGCCCAGCCCCATCGGATGTAGGAGATGGCGGTTTCGGCGTAGTAGGCCGCCTGCTGGCTCTTGACCGAAGCGGTGCTCTCCTGCTGGACGGTGATGCTGCGGTAGAGCTGGGCCATGCCCAGCAGTGAGAGCAGCGCCAGGAGGATCAGCACCGTCAGGAGGACGAAGCCGTGCTGGCGGGCGGCGGGGAGGAGCATGGAGGGATGGTTCACTGCTGGTTCCTCGGCCAGACGGTGATGCGGGTGGTGAGCAAGTGGCTCTGACGGTCGCGGTCGGTGTAGCTGCCGTAAAGATCGATCTGGTAGGAGCCGTAGCCGTCGGATTGCGCCTGCAGGCCGATGGTGGGATCGATGTTGCGGATCAGCTCCTGGCAGCCGTCGGATTCGTTCGGCCGATCCCAGCAGATGCAGCCGCTGGTGCTGCTGCACCCCAGCTTGAACCAGCCGTTGTCGGCCTGCAGCGTGTTGCAGTCGACCGGCGGAAAATCGCTGGTGGAGTCCATCGGCTGGTAGAATACCTTGCCGGAGCAGTGGGTGTAGACATCCTTGGCCAGGCGCAGCTCCGAGCGGATGATCTGTCCGGCAAGCTGCAGGTCGGCGATCATCTCCAGCCGGCTGCGCTCCTCGCTGTTGACCTTGCTCTGCGAGACGAAGAGGCCGACGACGCCGGCGATCACCACCAGGCCGATCACCATCGATGCCAGCAGCTCCACCAGGGTGAAGCCGGCGGCGGGTGGCGTGGCCGTTTCCACCCGCCGCTGCATGCGCCGCCCTACGGCCGCGATGCCGCCGGACATCAGTAGGGCTTCTCCGTGGCGTGGGTCAGCACCACCGAATGGCTCGTCTGTTTGTGATCCCAGGTGACCGTCACGATCTTCTCCTTGGGATAGAGGCCGATGCCGTCATCGCTGCGGCTCCAGCCGGCGGCGCAGTCGGTGGTATCCAGCTTGAACAGGCCCCGGTCGGTGCCGGCATAGACCACCGAACCGTCCGCCTTGACGGCGACGCTGTAGACCCGCAGGTCAGGCTTGTAGTCGAGGCCGGCGGCGGGGAAGTTGTTGGAGCTGCACAGCTCCACATAGACGCCGTCCCGGGCGGTGGCGGCGACCACCTTGCCGTTGCTGTCGATAGCGATGTCCAGGATCTTCTTGCCGTTGGCGTTGGCATGGTCGGTGTGGTTCCAGCTGGCACCGTGGTCGGTGGTGGTGGAGATGCCGTCGCTGGTGCCGGCGAGCAGTGTGCCCGATCCGCTGTCGTAGGCGAGCGCATAGACGTCGGTCGAACCGGCCGGGGCGGTGGCCATGGTCGACCAGCTGCTGCCGCCGTCGGTGGTGAAGCGGATGCCCTGATCGGTGCCGGCGTAGGTGTAGCCGTCGCTGGCGGCGACCAGGGCGTAGACGGTGTAGGGGTCGCTGTTGCTGCCCAGCACGCTGCTCCATGAGACGCCGCTATCCAGGCTCTTGAAGACGCCGCCGTAGTTGACATTGGTGTAGACGTCGAGCCCGGCGTAGAGGGTGCCGCTGCTGTCGGTGGCCACACTCAGTACGTTGGCTTCGCTCGGCAGCGCCGTGCTGCCACTGCCCGGGATCTGCTGCCACGATCCCCCCCAATCGGTGTTGGCCATGGCGTAGCTGTCGCTGCCCGCCACCACCACGGTGGCGCTGCTGTCGTACTGGGTCAGGTCGTTGATGGTGGTGTAGCCGGTGGGGTTGATCCGGCTCCAGGTGGCACCGGAGTCGTTGCTTTCGAAGATGCCGTAGCCCCCTGTTCCGGCGTAGAGGTGGGTGTTGTCGTTCTTGTCCACCAGCAGCGCCCCGATGCGCAGGCCGGCGTAGAGATCGGCGGTGGTAGGGCTGCCGGAGAGGGCCGGCTGCAGCGGCGCCTGCATGTTCGCCGTGGAGATGGTGATGGTGAAGAGGGTCTGCACCTCCTTGGAGATCATGGTGCAGGTCTGGCTGCCGCTGGTGGTCAGCGTGATGGTGCCGTTGGTGCATTCGAGCGCCGGCAGGGTGTCGCTGCTCGATGCCTGCCAGCTCTCGATCACGTCCATCGCCAGGTGGGTGGCGGCGATCCGCTCGCGCGCCAGGGTGTCGTTGCCGAGCGAAGAGATCGTGCCCTGTGAGACGGCGAGCACCCCGACGGAGGCGATGACCATGGCGACCATCACCTCGGCCAGGCTGAAGCCGCGGCTGTGCGTCACGGGCATGGCGAAGGAGGGGTGGCTTCGTAGACGCGGCCGATGACGTTGAGGGTCAGCTTCCGGCAGCGCGTGCCGTCGGAGAGGGTGATGCTGCCCGCTTTGACGGTGCCGCGGCTGGAGAAGGTCACCCCGCCGGTCAGGCTGCCGGTGGTGGAGAGGGCGATGGTGCCGCCGAAGCTGTTCATGTCGACCACCCGTTTCTTGCTGCCGTAGGGATCGAAGGTATAGCTGCCGCTGTCGATGGCCACCGCCACCGAGCGGCTTTCGGAGACGGCCAGGTGGCGCGCCTGCTTGAGATGGGACATCAGGGTGTTGGTGGCGCCGGAGAGGTTCATCCGAGCGCGCAGGCTCTGGTAGGCGGGGACGGCGACGCCGGCGATGATGCCGACCACGGCCAGGGCGACCACCATCTCGACCAGCGAGAAACCCGCTTGCCACCGGCGAACGGGTCGCCGTAGTGTTGGCGCGATGAAGTGGCTGTTGTCCATGGTCAAATTCACGGTGGTCGTCCTGTTGCTGACTGTGACGGCCGTCACAATAGGTTACCTCTACTTTTCGCGCAACCTGCCGCAGTTGACCAGGCTGGCCGATTACCAGCCGCCGCTGGTCAGCCGCGTCTTCAACGACCGCGGCGAGCTGCTGGCCGAATATGCCGACGAACACCGCATCCTCACCCCGCTGGCGCGCATTCCGCTCCGCCTGCGGCGCGCCTTCCTCGCCGCGGAGGATGCCCACTTCTATCAGCATCCGGGGATCAACCCGGCGAGGATCTTCGCCGCCGCCGTGGCCAACTTCAAGGCCGGGCGCACCGTGCAGGGGGGCTCGACCATCACCCAGCAGGTGGCCAAGAACTTTCTGCTCACCTCCGAGCGCTCCTACAGCCGAAAGATCCGCGAGCTCATCCTGGCCGAGCGGATCGAGCACCGATTGAGCAAAGACGAGATCCTCTATCTCTATCTCAACCAGATCTATCTCGGCCGCGGTGCCTACGGGGTGGCCTCCGCCGCATGGCGCTATTTCGGCAAGCGACTCGACGAGCTGACCCTGGCGGAGTGTGCACTGCTCGCCGGCCTGCCCAAGGCCCCCGGCCGGTATGCGCCGCACATCAACCCCGGTGCGGGCGGTCGCGCGGCGCAACTGGGTGTTGCGGCAGATGGCCGCCGACGGCTTTGCCTCCCCCGAGGAGGTGGCCAGAGCGCAGCGGGAGCCGATCCACCTGGCGCCGGTGCCGCGAAACCGGCTCGACAACGCTTACGGCCACGCCATCCTGCAGGCGCTGGAGCGGCGTTTCGGCCGCAACACCCTGCGTCGGCAGGGGCTGACGGTGCTGGTTCCCTATCGTGACGAGGCCGAGCGTGCCGCCAGGCGGGCGGTGCGCGAGGGGGTGCTGGAGATCGAGCAGCGCCAGTTCTATCGCCCGCCCGAACATCTGCCGCCGGAGCAGCGCGACGGGATGTTGCGCCGATGGGCGGCGGCGCCCCCCTGGGGAGAGGATGGGGTGCCGCAGCCGTGGGAGTTGGCCCCGGCGCTGGTTGTGCGCATCGATGACGATGGCGGGATGGAGGTGCATGACGGCGTGCATCGCTGGCGGTTGCCTCCCGTCCATTGGCAGTGGCAGAAGCCCGAGGCGGATGGGATGCAGCAGCCGGCTGACGATGCGCCGCGTACATGGCGGGTGGGGGATGAGGTCTGGCTGCAGGGAACGGCGAAGGGGGGGGTGCGGCTGACCCAGTACCCGTCGGTGCAGGCGGCGCTCTACAGCCTCGATCTGCGTGACGGCACCGTGCTGGCGCGGGTCGGCGGCTTCGACTACAGATTCGGCGGGTTCGACCGGGTCAGCCAGGCCAGGCGTCAGCCAGGCAGCGCCTTCAAGCCGCTGCTCTATGCCACCGCGCTCGAGCAAGGGTTGACCCCGGCGACGATCGAGATGGATACCCCGCTGGTCTTCGCCCAGCAGTCGGCGGAGCAGTTCTGGCGGCCGGAGAACTACCGCAACCGCTTCGCCGGGCCGGTCACCCTGCGCAACGCGCTGGAGCATTCGCGCAATCTGGTGGCGGTCAAGGTGCTGCAGCAGATCGGTGTGGAACGCTTCCGCGCCAAACTGGCGCAGTTGCCGTTCGACCGCGACTTCCCGGCTCAGCTCTCGCTGGCTCTGGGGGCGACCGAAGTGACGCTGGAGGCGCTTACCCGCGCCTATGCGGTGTTGGCCAAGGGGGGGCGCAAGTGGCGTCCGGTGACCATTCGTCAGGTGCAGGATCGCAACGGCAGGACGCTCTACCGGGCGCTGGCCGGCTTCCGCTGTCAGGTCTGTCACGCCGATCCGGTGCTTGCGGTGACGCCGGAGATGAGGCCGGCGGAGCAGCTCTTCGACCGCGTCGACGCCTTCCTGATCACCAACATGATGAAAGGGGTAATCGAGCGTGGCACGGGACGCCGCGCCCGGGCGCTCCATCGGCCCGCCGCCGGCAAGACCGGCACCACCAACAAGCAGGTGGATGCCTGGTTCATGGGCTTCACGCCGCAGATCCTCACCGGCGTCTGGACCGGCCGCGACACCCCGACGAGCATGGGGCGGCATGAGACCGGCGCCCGGGCCGCGCTTCCCATCTGGCTGCGTGCGATGCAGGCGTTTCATCGCGGCCTGCCCAAGCGCGATTTCGTTCCCCCTCCCGGGGTGGAGTGGGTGGCGATCGACCCCAAGAGCGGCAAGCGGGCCACGGAGCAGACCCCCCACCCCTTCCTTGAGGCCTTCCGTATCGGGACCGCGCCCGAGGCGGAGGCGGGTGGGGAGGAGGGGGGCGGGGAGGGCCACGACGGCTTCCTCCAGTCCGATCTGTGATGGTTTCGCAAGAAACCATCATCGCGACCAGGACGGTCGCGCAAAGGCCGAAGCTTGCGTATGCAAGCGACGGTTTTGTACGGGAATCGAAGATCGCGCTCTTCGATTCCCGTCGAGCAAAACGTCCACGGACGGACGTTTTGCGATTTCATCGCCTGTGATGGTTTCGCAAGAAACCATCATCGCGTCCGTGGACGTGTTGCTTGACGAGGCGGGTGGTGTGCGCTTCGATTCCCGTCGAGCAACGCGTCCACGGACGGACGTTTTTGCGGTCTGATCATGTCGGATAGAGCATCAGTGATCGCCGCGCTGGCCGCCGGTGCGGAGCTCTCCGGTCGGTCGCTCGCCGGTCTCGATCTCCATGGCGCACCTCTTGGCAACGCACGGCTGGCCGGTGCCGATTTGGCCGGGTGCGATCTGCACGGCGCCGATCTGCGTGGGGCCGATCTCACCCGCTGCAATCTGCAGGGGGCCGATCTGCGCGGTGCCGATCTGCGCGATGCCGATCTGCGCTACGCCAATCTGAGCGGGGCCGACCTCTCCGGCGCCCGGCTGCGTCGGGCCAACCTCACCGGCGCGATCCGGTTGGGGTGTCGGCTGGACAAATGGGCGCTCAAACACGCCTGGATCGCCGGCGACAGCGCCCCTGTGGGGGCGTGATCCCGGCACGATGACCTCCCGGACCGCGAGGGGCGGGGAGAAAGAGGCGGCGCGCGCCTCCTTTCCGTTGCATGAGGAGCGTCCGCTCTGCAGCCCACGGGAGGAGGTGATCCTGCGTCTGCTCTGCCGCCCGCTTCCATCGCTGGCCGGGGAGGACCCGGAGGCGCTCTCCCGGGCCACCGGCGGGCAGATCGATCCGGAGCGCTGCGCGGAGCTGATCCGGGCGGTGGAGATCGCCGCCCTGCCCGGTTTGGGGAGCTGGATCGCCCGCCTGATGGCCGAAAGCGGTCTGAGCGCGGAGGATCTGCGGCGTCTGTCGGCGGCGGAGGTGGTGGCGCGGATCCATCTCCGCACGGGCTATCCCGTCTGCAACGATGCCACGGTGGAGGCATTGGCCCGTATGCAGCGGGAGTGGCGCGCGATGGGGGGTGTTGGATGATGGTTTCGCAAGAAACCGGCAGCCGCGGCCGGAAGGGTCGGGCAAAACGTCCACGGACGGACTGGTTGCGCTGTGGTGTGAAGGATGCAAGGGACAGGTGAAACCTTCCTGGTGACCGGCGGTGCCGGGTTCATCGGGTCCAATCTGGTGGCGGCGCTGACGGCCCGCGGCAACACCGATGTGGTGGTGGTCGACGACTTCTCCTCGGGCGACTGGCGCAACCTGCGTCCGTTCGACTGCGAGCTGCGCGCCGCCGATTGCGACGATGCCGGGCTGTTGCAGGAGATCGCCGACGGTCGCTTTACGGCGGTGTTCCACGAGGCGGCGATCACCGACACCACGGTGATGGACCAGCGGCGCATGATCGAGGTCAACACCAACGCCTTCGCCCGGCTGCTCGAGGCGACCGCCCGCTCCTCCACCCGCCTGATCTACGCCTCCTCCGCCGGGGTGTACGGCAACACTCCGGCGCCCAACCGCGTTGGTACGGGTGAGGAGCCGGAGAACATCTACGGCTTCTCCAAGCTGGCCATGGATCGTATTGCGGCCCGCTGGTACGACCGCCATCCGTCGGTGGTCATCGGTCTGCGCTATTTCAACGTCTACGGCCCGGGCGAACACCACAAGAACGAACGTGAAGGCAACAAGACCGCCTCGATGATCCTGCAGCTCTACCGGCAGATCCGGGAGGGGCGCCGGCCGCGACTGTTCAAGTACGGCGAGCAGCGGCGCGACTTCGTCTACATCCGTGACGTGGTGGCGGCCAACCTGGCGGCGCTCGCCGCGCCGCGATCGGGGGTGTGCAACATCGGCTCGGGCCGGTCGCGCTGCTTCAACGAGGTGGTGGAGGCCCTGTGCGCGAGCATGGGGGTCGACGTCGAGGTGGAGTATTTCGACAATCCGTACCGCTTCTACCAGAACCACACCGAGGCCGATATCGCGCCGACGGTGGAGCTGCTCGGCTGGCGGCCGAAATGGTCGCTCGAGGAGGGTGTCGCCGACTACGTGGCGATGCTGGGGCAGGGGCGTTGCGCGCCGTGCGGCGTATGAGTGCGTCGCTGCGCCGTCTGCTGATCGCGGGGCTGTCGCTGCTGCCCGTTGCCTGCATCAAGACACCGGTGCAGCAGGGCAACGTGCTGGATGCGGCGAAGGTGTCGGCGATCGCGGTCGGCGACACACGCTTTCGTGTGGAGACGCTGCTCGGCACACCCGTGCTCGAGGATCGGCTCCATCCGAACCGGGCGGTCTACGTCCAGTCCTACGAAGATGAGGCGACCGGCACGTTGCGCAACCGCCGGGTGGTGGTGATCTACGACAAGTCGCTGCGCGTGGCCCGCATCATCCGGGAGATGGGCGATGAGGGAGGGGATCGCGGTCGGGCAGAGCAGTAGCCGTCCCGGCCTTCCCGTGCTCATCGGCCTGATGGGCTGCGGCAAGAGCAGCATCGGGCGTCGGCTGGCCCGGGCACTCGGCTCTCCGCTGATCGATCTCGACGACGAGATCGTGCGCCGTGCCGGGATGACCATCCCGGAGCTCTTCGCCCGCGATGGGGAAGCCGCGTTTCGTGCGCTGGAGCAGGAGGCGCTGACCCGGGTGCTGCAAGAGCCGGCGGTGATCGCCACCGGCGGCGGGGTGGTCGAGCGAGAGGCCAACCGCCGCCTGTTGCGCCAGGCGCGGCGGCCGGTGGTCTGGCTGAGAGCCTCCCCCCCCTTTCTCGCCGCCCGCATCGCCGGAGACCGCAACCGCCCGCTGGTCGCCGACGGCGATGCGCTAACGACCCTGCAGCGGCTGGCGGAGCGGCGCGATCCGCTCTACGCCGCCTGCGCCGATCTCGTCATCGATCGGGAAGGGATGAAGAAGAAGGCGATCGTCGCGGAGATCCTCCGTCGGCTGGAGCTGGAGCCGGTCGGTCGGGGGGGGTGACGGGACCCTTCCCCCCCCGTTTCGTTCCGTCGGAGGCGAGGCTGCGCAGCAGGCGGATCTCCTCCGGCCAGATCTCCGGATCGATCGTCTCCAGGATCAGCGGCATGTCGTCAAAACGGGGGTCGTTCATGATGAAGCGGAACACCTCCAGCCCCAGATGCCCCTGTTCGAGCGAATGGTGGCGGTCGACACGCGAGCCGAAGGCGGCCTTGCTGCCGTTGAGGTGCATGCCCCGTAGGTAGCCGAAGCCGACGATTCGGTCGAAGGCGTCGAAGGTGGCGCGGCAATCCTCGGCCGTGCGCAGGTCGTAACCGGCGGTGAAGGTGTGGCAGGTGTCGATGCAGACCCCGACGCGTGATTTGTCCTCCACCCGTGCGATGATCTCGGCCAGGTGCTCGAAGCGGTAGCCGAGGTTGCTCCCCTGGCCGGCGGTGTTCTCGATCACCGCCGTGACGCCGTCGCAGCGTTCCAGCGACCAGTTGATCGATTCGGCGATCAGCGCCAGGCACTCCTCCTCGCTGATCTTGCGCAGGTGGCTGCCGGGATGAAAGTTGAGCAGCGGCAGGCCCAGCTGGCGGCAGCGCTCCAGTTCGTCGAGGAAGGCGTCGCGGGACTTCTGCCGTGCCGCCGGGTCGGGGTGGCCGAGGTTGATCAGGTAGCTGTCGTGCGGCAGCACGTGGCGTGGATCGATGCCCGTCAGCTCCATGTTGGCGTGGAAGGCGTCGATCGAGGCGGCGGTAAGCGGCGCCGCCTTCCACTGGCGCTGGTTCTTGGTGAAGAGCGCGAAGGCGTCGGCACCGATCCGGGCGGCGTTGAGCGGTGCCTGCTCCACCCCTCCCGCGGCGCTGACATGGGCTCCTACGTGTTTCATGTTTCCATCCCGCAGCTTCCTCCATGGACGGTCGGCCCGAGGGCGATCGACAAGCGCGATGTTCCGGCCGCACGCACGACCCGAACGGTCGGCCTGCATACGCCGTCGGGATCCTTCTCTCGTGCGGCCCTCCGTGGCCGCCTCGCTCCTGCTACTTGCTGGTCAGGTTGTGCACCCCGTCCCAATCGTCGGGCGGAGGATGCTGCAGCAGGGCGCGAACCCGTGCGATCATCACCTGGTAGAGGCCGTCCTGCGGCCCCTGCGGCGGCCAGTGCCGATCCATCTCTTCGAAGGCGGCCAGCGCCGCGGCGAAGTCGCGTTGTTGCATCAGCTCCCATGCCTTCCGGTAGCGCTCGTCGCGCGCCACCTCCTCCGGGTCGACCCGGTCCTGCTCGGCGATCGGCTGCAACAGGTCCACCGGGGTGGAACGGCCCACCACCCGGACCCGGTCGATGAAGCGGCAGAAGATGCGGTCGGCGATCATCGCGTGGGTGTTGTCGCTGATCAGGATCGGCACCCGGTATTGCTTGGCCACCCCCTCCAGCCGGGCGGCCAGGTTCACGTGGTCGCCCATCATGGTGTAGTTCATGCGGCTCTCCGCCCCCATGTTGCCCACCACCATCGGGCCGCTGTTCAGCCCGATGCGGACGTTGACCTCCGGCAGCCCCGCGGTGCGCCACTTCCCGCGCATCTCCTTGAGCGCCCACTGCTGCTCCAGCGCCGCCATGGTGCACTGGTAGGCGTGATCCTCCATCGGAATCGGGGCGCCGAAGAAGGCGATCACCGCATCACCCTCGTACTTGTCGATGGTGCCGCCGCGATCGAGGATGATGTTGCTCATCGCCGAGAGGTACTCGTTGAGGAAGGCGACCAGCTGCGTCGGGGTCATCTGCTCCGAGAAGGTGGAGAAGGAGGCGATGTCGGAGAAGAAGGCGGTCAGCACCCGCTCCTCCCCGCCCAGCTGCAGCATGTCGGGATTCTTGGCCAGGCTCTCAACCAGTTCGGGGGCCAGATAACGGGAGAAGGCCTCGGTGATGAAGGAACGCTTGCCCGCCTCGACCACATATTCCAGCAGGGTGGTGGGCACGGTGGTCATCAGCACGCCGAGGATCAGGTAGGTCACCTTGACCCACAGATGGTGGGCGGTGAAGGCGTAGAAGGCCCCCCATGCGATCAGCGCCGGCACGACGATGATCACGCCGCTCTGGAAGATGGCGCTGCGCCGGCGCACCAGCCAGCCGAGCAGCAGGCTGAGGATAAAGGTGGCGGCCAGCTCGTTGACCTCCAGCCATGCGGGGCGTTCGATCGCCTCGTCGTGCAGGATGTTGTTGATGGCGGCGGCGTGGTTCTCCACCCCGGGGAACTTCTCGTCGAACGGGGTGGGCCGCATGTCGAAGATGCCGATGGCGGTGGCGCCGAAGAGCACCAGCGCATCCTTGAACAGCGACGGGTCGGCCCTCCCGGCCAGCACGTCGGCCGCCGGCACGTGGGTGAAGGTCATGCCCGGGCCGTAGTGGTTGAGCAGCATGGCGCCGCTGGCATCGGTGGGGATGATGTGGTCGCCGAGCGATACCCGGGTGACGCCGGTTACATCGGCGGAGACCTTCATCGGCGCGTGATCGAGGTAGATGGAGAGGGTCTGCATGCCGAGGTTGGGCAGTACCAGCCCGTCGCGCTGGGCCATCAGCGGCACCTTGCGCACCATGCCGTCCTGATCGGGGAAGAAGTTGAAGAACCCTTCGGCATCGACCACCGACGAGAAGCGCTGCAGGTTGCCCTCGATCGCCGCGATGCGCGGAATCATCGCCGCCCCACCCTTGGCGATGTCGGAAGTGAAGGCGGAGGCCGAGGCGATCCACATCTCGTCCTCCAGCTTCCTTTTGGCCGCCTCGGGGGCGTCGTCGTCGCTGCTGTAGAAGAAGTAGCCGGCGGCGATCTTGTCGTGGTATTTGGTGAAGACCGCCTCCAGCGCCCCGTCGACGTCGCCCAGCGGCTGGTGCCGGACGAGCCACGCCGCGGCGTAGGGGTCGATCTGCTGACTCTGCTGCATCATGCGCAGCGCCTCGGTCAGCGGGTTGCGCTGTTGCTCCGAGAAGATGATGTCGAAGCCGAGCGCTTTGGCGCCGTACTGACCGAGCACGCGGTCGACGATGGCCGCGATCTTGTCACGCGACCAGGGCCAACGCCCCACCTCGGTCACCGAGGCGTTGTCGATCGCCAGGACGACGATGTGCGGATCGTGTGGAATCGGCCCGCGCAACACGAAGCGCTCATCCAGCGTCCTGCGTTCGATGTTCTCCAGGAAGTCGGGTTGCATCAGGGCGAGCAGCAGCGCGACGACGGCCATCACCACCACCAGCGGCATGCCGAGCCACCGCTCGTACCGCTCGATGAACTCGGTGACACGCTTCAGCATGGGGGAGGCACCCGTCGCGCCGATCCGTCACCCATGCACGCGCCATCCGCGATGGCGGTGGTCCGGCCCGGGCGGGCATCGCAGAGGGGGTGTCTCATCGGGGTGCATCCGGATCCGCTCCTTGCGCGCCGGTTAGGCCAGCGGGTTGCCGGGCCGCTGCCATGGGATGCGGCCGCGTGATTCGGCCGCCACGCGCATGACGACGCCGAGCGCGGTCAGCATGGTGATCAGCGCCGATCCACCGTAGCTGACGAAGGGCAACGGTACCCCGACCACCGGCAACAGTCCACAGACCATACCGATGTTGACGAAGACGTAGATGAAGAAGATCGCCGCCACCCCGCCGCAGAGTAGCGCGCCGAAGCGGGTGTGGGCGCGGGCGGCGATGATCAGGATGCGGACGATGATCCATGCGTAGAGTGACAGCAGCAGCAGGGAGGCGATCAGCCCCCCCTCTTCGGCAAGCACGGCGAAGATGAAGTCGGTGTGCTGTTCCGGCAGGAAGTGGAGCCGGTCCTGGGTTCCGTGGAGGAATCCCTTGCCGGCGATGCCGCCGGAGCCGATGGCGATGGTCGACTGGATCACATGGTAGCCGGCGCCGAGCGGGTCGCTCTGCGGGTCGAGGAAGGTGCGCACCCGCTGCCGTTGATAGTCGTGCATGTTGTTCCACAACAGCCACAGACAAAACGGGCTGGCCGCGATCAGCCCGAGCAGCCAGCGCCAGCGGAATCCGCTCAGGAGCAGCATGGCCATCCCCTCCATCAGGATGACCAACGCGGTGCCGAGGTCGGGCTGGCCAATCACCAGCGCCACCGCCGCCGCGATCGCCAGCGTGGGCAGCCACAGCGTGTGCGGCTCGTCTGCCGGGCGGCCGGCGAACCACCAGGCGAGCATCATGGCCAACGTCCATTTGACCAGCTCTGAGGGCTGCAGCCGCAGCGGGCCGAGCACCAGCCAGCGGCGCGCGCCCATGTGGAGATCCCCGATCCATGGCACCAGGGCCAGCAACAGCATGGAGAGGAGGAACGCCGGCCAGACCGCCAGCGCGATCATCCGCAGCGGCACCATGGCGGCACACCCCATCGCCGTCAGCCCGACCACCCAGAAGAGGAGCTGGCGCCACCAGATGGCGTGATCTCCCTGATGGACGGCCGAATAGAGGGTGGCCAGCCCCACCAGCGCCAGTATGAGCAGCGGCGGCAGCAGCCAGGGGTCGGGCCGGAGGATCGTGCGCGTCGTCATCGTGCCTTCCGTCCGGGCAGCCCCGGGTGGTCGCGGAAGTAGCGGTCGACGATCGCCCGGGCCACCGGTGCCGCGGCGCTGCCGCCGTGGCCGCCGTGTTCGATGAAGATGGCGAAGGCGATGCGCGGAGCATCGAAGGGGGCGAATCCCATGAACCAGGCGTGGTCGCGCTCCGCGAAACGGACGGTGCCGCGGCGCGGTTTACCGCGGGCGTCGCGCCGGGTGTGTACCACCTGGGCGGTGCCGGTTTTCCCCGCGACGACGATCCGCGCGCCGAGGAAGGCCGTGTGGGCGGTGCCGTGCGGAGCGGAGACCACACGGTGCATGGCGCGACGCACATAACGGAGATGACGTGGATCGATGGCGATGCGGCGGACGATCTGCGGTGCGGAATCGGCCAGCAGGGTGGGGCGCAGCAGCTTGCCGCCGTTGGCGATGGCCGCGGCCAGCCGGGCGATCTGGATCGGGGTGGCGGTCACCCGCCCCTGGCCGATGGCGGTGATCATCGTCTCGCCCTGATACCAGCGGCGGCGGGCCATCCGGGGCGTGGCGCCGGGGAAGTAGCCGCGGGCCTCCGCCGGCAGTTCCACTCCGGTGGGGGCGCCGAGCCCCCACTCCTGCGCCGTCTGGCGCATGCGGGAGATGCCCAGCGCCTCGCCGAGGTGGTAGAAATAGATGTCGCACGATTCGGCGATCGCCCGGGTCAGGTTGATGGTGCCGTGGCCGCTCTTCTTCCAGCAGCGCAGGGTGCGGTCGGCGAGCTCGATGTGGCCGCTGCACTGGTCGGTGGCGCGTGCCAGCGGAATGTGATGTTCCAGCCCGGAGATGGCGGTGATCAGCTTCATGGTCGAGGCCGGCGGATAGGCGGCCTGGATGGCACGGTCGAGCAGCGGGTTGCGGGGATCGTCCCGCAGCCTCCGCCAGGCTGTCGGGGTCATCCCGGTGATGAAGGCGTTGGGATCGAACCCCGGCTTGCTGAGCAGCACCAGCAGGCGGCCGCTCTCCACCTCGAGCACCACCACCGCGCCGGTACGCCCGCCCAGTGCGTGGGCGGCGGTCTGCTGCAGCCGGAGATCGATGCTGAGCCGCAGATCCCGCCCATCCTGTGGCGGGGTGCGCAGCAGGGTGCGCAGGCGGCGGCCGTGGGCGTCGACCTCTTCGATGCGGTAGCCCGGTTTGCCGCGCAGTCGCTGCTCCATGGTGCGCTCCACACCGCTGCGCCCGACATACTCTCCGCTGTGGTAGCCGCGGCGCAGATCCTCGGCGCTGGCGACGGCGAGGTAGCCGACGGCGTGGGCGGTGAGGGGGCCGAGGGGATAGACCCGCAGGCTGGATGCGGTCACCTGGATGCCGGGCCAGTGGTGCTGGCGGCTGGCGATGGGGGCGGCCTCGGGCCAGGAGAGCTTGTCCTGCAGCAGGACCGGACGGTCGGGGCGGCTGCGGGCGATCCGCCGGCGGATCCTCTTCAGGCGCCGCTCCGACCAGTGCAGCGCCCCGGCGAGGTAGTTCAGGGTGGCATCGAGCCGCTCCACCCGTTCCGGGATCAGCTCCAGCCGGTAGCCCGGCCGGTTGTCGGCCAGCACCACACCGTTGCGGTCGAGGATACGGCCGCGCACCGGCAGCTCGGGCAGGATGTCCATGCGGTTGCGATCCGATTCGAGCAACAGGCCGGCATGCTGCATCCACTGCAGATAGAGCAGTCGCCCGCAGAGCAGCAGCAGCAACAGCGCCATCGCGCCGGCGGCGACCCACAGCCGGAGGATGAAGCCCTTGCGCAGCCGGCGTTGCTCCTGTGGCGGTTTCATCGGATGATGGAATGGCAAAAAAGTCCCTCCATGGACTTTTTGCTTGACGGGAATCGAAGGGCGCGCTCTTCGATTCCCTTACAAATCCATCGCTTGCTTACGCAAGCTCTTGATTTGCGCGGCCCTCCATGGCCGCGATGATGGTTTCTTGCGAAACCATCATTCGATGGCGTCGGGCGCCGGAGAGGGCGGTGGCGCCCCCCGTTGCCCGGTGTGCTCCCGGTCGCGGATTCCGTGCCATAGGGGAATGGCGAAGAGCAGCGACAGGGCGATGGCGCGCGGGGACCATCCCTCCGCGGCCAGGGGCGTGGCGGCCACGATCACCATGAGTAGCCGCTGGGGCAGGGCGGGGCCGCTCTGCCGGTCGATGTACAGCACCAGGAGCAGCCCGATCGCGACGGCGGGAAGGAGGAGGGGGCGCGCTTCCTGGTAGAGCAGCAGATCGTGGAGCAGCAGCAGGGGGAGTGCCCACAGCCAGTGGTGGCGGCGGGCGGCGAGGGCGGCGACCGCCACCGCCCAGCCCCAATCGGGGACGACGATCGTCGGCGGGGTGATCAGATTGAGCAGGATACCGGCCAGCGCCGGCAGCGCCGGGAGGAGGGGGGTCATGGCGGCGGGGTGCGGCCTGTGGAGCGCGGAGGCGGGGCGATGCGGTGGGCGACGGCCAGCCAGCGGTGGGACGGCCAGCGACCCGTCGGTCGGGCACGGATGTCGATGAACATGGAGCCGGGAATCGGGCGCACGGAGGTGATGCGTGCCGCCGGGATCCCCGAGGGGAGCAGGTCGCCTGCGCCGCTGGTGTAGAGCAGTTCCCCGACGGCGGGTTGCTGCGTCCGGTCGGCCAGCTCGACGTGCAGGGCGTCGCGGTCGCCGCGCAGCAGGGCGTGCAGCCTCCCGCTCCGGTCGGTCACCGGAACGGCCAGCGATCCATCGAGGATGGTGCGTACCACGGCGAAGCCCGCATGGGCCTCGCTCACCAGCCCGACCAGTCCGTCGGAGGTGACCACGGTGTCGTCGACGGCCACTCCCCTGGCGTCGATCAGCAGGCGACGATGGGATGCGTCGGGGGAGTAGGCCAGGGCGTGGGCGGTGATCCAGCGGTACCCGTCGAGCGGGGGGAGCGCCAGCAGCCGGCGCAGCGCCCGGTTTTCCTGCCGCAGGTGGTGCAGCTCCCCCATCAGCGCGGCACGTTGTCGCTGCGCTTCGCGGCTGCGCTGCAGCAGTACGATCAGCCGCTCCTGGCGCTGCCACCATAGGTGGAGCCGTTCGACCAGCCGTATCGGTTGTTGCAGGGCGTCGACCAGCGGTGCGATCCGCAGCAGCAGCGCTCCCTGCGGCAGGAGGTGGTAGAGCAGCAGCAGGGTGAGGAGGATGCCTGCGGGCAGAAGGGGGTGGAGCCGCCTCATGGGGTGGCGCTCCGCATCGCGCCGACAAGGCTGTTCACGGGCTGCGGATCAGGGCGGAGCGATCTTCCGGCGCCGGCCTTCTGCGGGCTTGTCATGCGGCAGGATCAGGCGGCGCTGCCGCGCCTCACTCGTCGTAGAGCACCCCTTTCATTCGGTCGAGCTCCTCCAGCACCATGCCGCTGCCGAGCACCACACAGTTGAGCGGTTCGTCGGCGACGGTCACCGGCAAGCCCGTCTCCTCGCGCAGCAGCTGGTCGAGCCCGCGCAGCAACGCCCCGCCGCCGGTGAGCATGATCCCCTGGTCGACGATGTCTGCGGCCAGCTCCGGAGGGGTCCGCTCCAGGCAGACCCGTACCCCCTCGACGATGGCGTTGACCGGCTCGCTGATCGCCTCCAGCACCTCGCTGTCGTCGAGCAGGAGGTTTTTCGGCACACCGTTGATCAAATCGCGCCCCTTGACCTCGACCTGCCGCCGCTCCTCCATCGGATAGGCGCTGCCGATCTCGATCTTCAGCTTCTCCGCGGTCGACTGGCCGATCAGCAGGCTGTATTTGCGCCGCAGGTGGTTGACGATGGCGTCGTCCATCTTGTCGCCCCCCACCCGCACCGAGCGTGAGTAGACGATCCCGCCGTAGCTGATCACCGCGATCTCGCTGGTGCCGCCGCCGATGTCGACCACCAGCGAGCCGGAGGCCTCGGTCACCGGCAGGCCGGCGCCGATGGAGGCGGCCATCGGCTCCTCGATCAGGAAGACCTCGCGCGCGCCGGCGGAGAGCGCCGACTCGCGGATGGCGCGCCGTTCCACCTGGGTCGAACCGTAGGGGATGCAGATGACGATGCGCGGGGCGATCCCCCAGCTACGCTTGTGCACCTTGCGCAGGAACTGCTTGAGCATCTCCTCGGTGACCACGAAATCGGCGATCACGCCATCCTTGAGCGGGCGGATCGCCTCGATCGACGCCGGGGTGCGGCCGAGCATCTGCTTGGCGTCGGCGCCGACCGCCAGCACCTTGCGCGGATGGCGGGCGTCGCCGTTGTGTACGGCGACCACCGAGGGTTCGTTGAGCACGATGCCTTCGCCGCGGACGTAGATCAGCGTGTTGGCGGTGCCCAGATCGATGGAGATGTCGCGGGAGAAGAAGCCGAAAAGGGATTGGAGCATACGGCCCTCGAGCGTGGTGGTGGGATCGTACCGTGCTGCACGGGACGGGGCGAGGTTAGTTTCTCTCCCTGTGTTGTAAAGCGCCCGGCGGCGCGCTTTTTGACAATGCGGGCGGTTGTTTCAGCCTTGGCCCGATGCGGACGATCTCCCACCGGTGGCCGGGTGGATCCCCGGGCGGATCCTCGTGTCGCGCCGTGTGGCGGGCGGCGATGCTGTTCCTGCTCTGCTGGCTGGGCGGCTGCGCCACCGCGCAGAACCAGTACGATCCGCTCGAGCCGGTCAATCGGCTCTCCGACAGGTTCAACACGGTGATCGACAAGCTCACCCTGGAGCCGACCGCACGCGGGTACGGCCGGGTGACGCCCGGGCCGATCCGCACCATCGTGAGCAACTTCTTCGACAACAGCACCTACATGAACGTGGTGCTCAACGACTTCCTGCAGGGCAAGGGGAGGCAGGGGGGCGCCGACCTTCTCCGCTTCCTGGTCAACACCACCCTGGGGGTGGGCGGGCTGTTCGATCCGGCCAGCGGGATCGGTCTGGTCAAGCACGACGAGGATCTGGGGCAGACGTTGGCCGTCTGGGGGGTGCCGCAGGGTGGCTATATCGTCTACCCCTTCTTCGGCCCCAATTCCTACCGCAACACGCCCGATTTCATCACCGCCACCGCCACCGACGTGCTCTTCTGGCTTTCGCTCTACGCCGCGCCGTCGGTGACCGTGCCGCTGACCGTGCTCAAGGCGATCGACAAGCGCTATCGGCTGTTCGAGGCGGCCAACCTGCGTGACGAGATGGCGCTTGATCCCTACATCTTCACCCGCGAGGCGTGGCGCCAGCATCGCGAATACCTGATCTACGACGGCGCACCGCCGCACCGGCCCGCCCGGGACGACTGGGAGGAGGACGACTGGGAGGAGGATGGCGGCGACGGCTGACCGCCCGCCACCGCCCCGACGGCGGGCGGGTTAACCCTCTGATGCAGGCAGCATGCGCACGCCGCCGCGGTCGGCGCTGGTGGTCATCGCCGCATAGGCGAGCAGCGACTTGGAGACCACACGATCGCGTGCCAGCGGCCGCCAGGCGTCCGCCCCCTTCGCCTCCATCGCGCGGCGGCGGGCGGCGAGCGTGGCGTCGTCGACCATCAGCGTGATCGTCCGTTGCGGGATGTCGATGGCGATGGTGTCGCCCTCCTCGATCAGGGCGATGGCCCCTCCTTCGGCCGCCTCCGGCGAGATGTGGCCGATCGACAACCCGGAGGTGCCGCCGGAGAAGCGGCCGTCGGTGATCAGCGCGCACGCCTTGCCCAACCCCTTCGATTTGAGGTAGCTGGTCGGGTAGAGCATCTCCTGCATCCCCGGCCCGCCGCGCGGCCCCTCGTAGCGGATCACCACCACGTCGCCGGCGACGATCTCATTGCCCAGGATCGCTTCCACCGCCGCCTCCTGGCTTTCGAAGATGCGTGCCCGGCCGGTGAAGGTGAGGATCGAAGGGTCGACGCCGGCGGTTTTGACGATGCAGCCGCGCTCGGCGATATTGCCGTAGAGCACGGCCAGCCCCCCATCCTGCGAATAGGCGTGCTCGCGGTCGCGGATGCAGCCGCCCGTACGGTCGAGATCGAGCGTCTCGTAGCGCGCATCCTGCGAGAAGGGTTCCAGATTGGGGCGGTTGCCGGGGGCGGCGCGGTAGAAGCGCTTCGCCTCCGCATCGCCATGGGTCACATCCCACTTGCGCAGCCCCTCGGCCAGCGGCCCGGAGACCGTCTCCACATCGCGATGCAGCAGGCCGGCGCGGTCCAGCTCGCCCAGGATGGCGTAGACGCCACCGGCGCGGTGGACATCCTCCAGGTGGTAGAGTCGGGTGGAGGGGGCGACCTTGCACAGGTTGGGTACCCGGCGGGAGAGACGGTCGATGTCGGCCATGGTGAAGTCGACCCCCGCCTCCTGGGCGATGGCCAGCAGATGGAGCACGGTGTTGGTCGAGCCGCCCATGGCGATGTCGAGCATCATCGCGTTCTCGAACGCCTCCTTGCTGCCGATGGAGCGCGGCAGGTGCGATGGATCCTCCCGTTCGTACCACGCCTTGGCATTAGCCACGATCTGGCGCGCCGCGCGCAGGAAGAGTTCTCTGCGGTCGGCATGGGTGGCTACCAGCGTGCCGTTGCCCGGCAGCGCCAGCCCCAGCGCCTCGGCCAGGCAGTTCATCGAGTTGGCGGTGAACATGCCCGAGCAGGAGCCGCAGGTCGGGCAGGCGGCGCGCTCCACGGCGGCCACCGTGGCGTCGTCCACCCGGTCGTCCCCGGCGACGATCATGGCATCGATCAGATCGAACTTCCGCTCCTCGCCGTCGATGGTCGCCTTGCCCGCCTCCATCGGCCCGCCGGAGACGAAGATCGCCGGGATGTTGAGCCGCATCGCGGCCATCATCATCCCCGGGGTGATCTTGTCGCAGTTGGAGATGCACACCAGCGCATCGGCGCAGTGGGCGTTGCACATGTACTCGACCGAATCGGCGATGATCTCGCGGCTGGGCAGCGAGTAGAGCATGCCACCGTGGCCCATGGCGATGCCGTCGTCGATGGCGATGGTGTGGAACTCCTTGGCCACGCCGCCGGCTGCCTCGATCTCCCGCGCCACCATCTGGCCGAGATCCTTGAGGTGGACATGGCCGGGGACGAACTGGGTGAAGGAGTTGGCGATGGCGATGATCGGCTTGCCGAAATCCTCCTCCCTGGTGCCGGTGGCGCGCCACAGGGCGCGGGCGCCGGCCATGTTGCGGCCGTGGGTGGAGGTGCGGGAACGATAGGCGGGCATGGGCGGCTCCTTGGCTTATTGCTTGTTTGCGTGGATGGTCCCGACGGTCGAATCCAGAGACGGCAGCCTTGATCGGAACGCAACACGTCCCTCCATGGACGTTTTGCTTGACGGGGATCGAAGGGGGCGGTCTTCGATCCCCTCACCAATCCTTCGCTTGCGTCCGCAAGCTTCAGATTTGCGCGGTCAGGATACCGTCAAAGCGCGGCGTGCGACCCGTCGCAGAAGGGTGGATTCTTGCTCCGCTTGCACTGGCACAACGCCACGGTCTGCTTCTCGCTGATCTCGAACGGCTGCGGGGTGAAGCTGCTCCCCTGATGGGCGCCGTCGCAAAACGGCTGATTGGCCGACTTGCCGCAGCTGCACCAGTAGTAGGTGCCCGGCTCCAGCTCCATGACGGCCGGTTCCCTGGCCGCGATCACTGCTTCTTCACTCATGTTCAAACCCCCTGGATTGGCAGTTGGAAATCTCGGCCCGTCACCGACGGACGCCTTCGATGGAGAAGAACAGCCGCACCTCGTCGGAGACCGGACCGAGCTTGGGCGCAAACGGCATCTTGTAGTCGGCCAGGTGCAATACAGCGTGGCCCTCGAAACCACGGCGGAATCCGCCCCACGGATCCTTGCCCGCGCCGATCTGCTGCACTGCGATGTCCACCGGCTTGGTGATGCCGCGCAGGGTCAGCTTGCCGTGGATCACGCCGCGCCCACCACCGCGGTCCTCATAACCGGTGCTGACATAGGTGATTTTGGGGTACTTCGTCACGTCGAAGAAATCGGGGCTGCGCAGATGCTTGTCACGCTCGGCGTGGTTGGTGTCGATACTGGCGGCGTCGATGGTCACACGCACTTTGTTGTGCTCAGGATGGTTGGCGTCGAAAGTGAAGCTGCCGTCGAACTTGCGGAAGCCGCCCAGAATCCAGCTGTAGCCCAGATGCTTGACCTTGAACTGGATGAAGGCGTGCTGCCCCTTGGTGTCGATGGCGTACTCCTCGGCCGTGGCCGTGGCGCTCACGGCGGCGGTCAGCAGCAGCGCCGGAATCCAGCGCTTCCAGAAGCGGTGTAAGGCTCTGTTCATGGTGATACCTCCTCGGTGGTCGTGTCGTGGTGTCGGGCCAGCCCCAACATGCGCAACAGAGTGTCGTCGCGGTTGATCCAGTGGTGTTTCATCGCCGCTGCGGCATGAAAGCCTGCCAGCACCACCACCGCCCATGCAAGATAGCGGTGGATAGCGCCGATCAGGTCGGCGCTGTGCGCATCCAGCGTGGTCAACGCCGGAACGGTGGCCACGCCGAACAACGCGATGCCCGCCCCCTTCGCGGTCGGAATCAGGTAACCGGTGGCCATCAGCGCGAAGAGCAGCAGGTAATGCAGCCGATGGACCAGCCGCGCCAGGATGCATTCCCACGGCGCACCGCGCGGCTCCGGCAGCGGATTGGCCAACCGCCACAGCCAGCGGATCAGCAACACCAGCAGTAGCACCATGCCGACCGACTTGTGCAGCTCGGGGGCGGCGTGGTACCAGCGATCGTAGTAGCCGAGCGTGCGCATCCACACCCCGAGGCCGAACATGCCGAAGATGGCCACCGCCATCAGCCAGTGCAGCAGGATGGCGACCAGTCCGTAGGCATGACGGCTGTTGCGCAGCGGCAGCAGGCCCATCCCCGAATGGTGCGGCCCGGGCGGGTGAATGTCAAACGGATTTGTTCATTCTTCACCGGCCGGGGATACCCCCTGCTACGGCGCCGGGTTGGGATGTCGGCGGTGGATGGCCTCGATGCCGTCCAGCACGGCGGCGGGAAGCCGGAGATCGATGCTGGCGATGTTGCGTTCCAGTTGGGCCATGGTCGTGGCCCCGATCAGCACCGAGGTGAC
>RFFX01000069.1 GCA_003696765.1 Zetaproteobacteria bacterium
GGCATGGTCCGCCGCTGTCGGATTACAAGCTGGTGGCATTTGATCTGAGCGCCTATGCGGGCCAGCAGGTTCAGATTCGCATTGCCCATCGCGCGGACTGGACTGCGCCGGGTGCGTACATCGACGAGATTCGTGTGGATGATGAGGGAAGCGACCCCGATGGCGATGGCATTGTCGGTATTCTTGGTGAATATCTGACCGCAGGCCATGTCGGGCTAGATCCGTTCCTCGCCGACACCGATGGCGATGGCGTCAACGACGGGGTGGAGATCGCGGCCGGCACCGATCCGCTGCTGGCAACCAGTCTGCCGGCGCCCGTCTTCTCCACTGCGCCGTTGGTCAACTCGGTGGCCGGGGTGGCGCCCGACGATCTCCACGCCTTCGATTACAACAACGACGGCTACGCCGACGTGTTGCTCACCGGGCTCGTTCCGGGCAGCGATGTCTACGGCATGGCCGGCGACGGCACCGGGGGTGTTGGCGTCGCCGTGCCGCTTGCGCCGGCCCCATTGAGCGGTGCCTATCGCTTCGCGGTCGGTGATCTCAACGGCGACGGCTACGACGAGCTCGTCGTCGGCACCGATGCGCTCAACGGCACGGAGCTCTATGTGCTGATGAACAACCAGAACGGCACCTTCGCCGCGCCGGTGGGCTACCAGGACGGCCTCATCTCGACCACCCACACGCGCAGCGTGGCGCTGGCCGACATGAACAACGACGGCTACACCGACGTGGTGGTCGGCTACCTCAACGACCTATACACCACGGTCTACCTCGGCTCGGCCAACGGCACCCTCACTCCGCACGGAGGCTATCCGCGAGTCGATGCGGGGCGGCCGATCCACCTGGCGGTGGCCGACTTCAACGGCGACGGCAACCTCGACGTGGTCGACAGCGGCTCGATCGCGCTCGGCGACGGCACCGGCGCCCTGGGGGCGCCGAGCCCGCTCAACCTTCTTGGTTCCCCGGGCATCACCGTGGGCGACATGGCGGCGGCCGATCTCAACCGCGACGGGAAGATGGATCTGGTCATCGCCGCGGTCGACACCTTTGCAGTCGCCGGCCAGCTGATGGTGTTCATCGGCAATGGCGACGGCACCTTCGCCGCGCCGATCGTCACCACCACCGGTGGGACGGGGGCGACGGGGCTGGCCGTGGCCGATTTCAACTACGACGGCAAGCTCGATGTCGCCTTCGCCGATGCCGCCCAGAGCACCGTCTACATCTTCCAGGGCAACGGCGACGGCACGGTGACCGCCAAGACCCCGGTGGTCAGCACCGGAGCCCGGGGCCCCGTGGCGGTGGACATGGACCACGACGGCCGGCTGGATCTCGTGGTCTATGAAGCGACGGGCGTGGTGCGGATCTGGCGCAACCTCACCGTCACCCAGGCGATCGGAGGAGGGATGTGAGGCACGCACGGCGGCGTGGTGCCGGGGCGGCCGTTCCGGCGCCACGCTTGGTGGCGGCGCGCGTGTCGGGGCGGCTACGGCTCCTCCCCCGTGCGCATCGTCCGGGCCAGCTCCTCCGCCCGTCTGCCCACCTGCCGCGCCCAGCGCGAGTCGAGCATCTCGTCGGCGGCGGCCGGCCAGTCGCCCCGCTCGATGGCCGCGATCATGCGGCGGAAGCCGAGCAGCCGGGGCAACCCCAGATTGAAGCCCATGTCGATGATCGCATGCTTGCGCGGGGGATCGAGCGCGGCGAACCACGGTAGGGGTTGCAGTTCGGCGATGACGGCGCGCAGGTCGTTCTCCAGCAGGAAACGCGCCTCCTCCTCACGGAGGCCGACGTCATCGAGGTTGCGGCCGACACCTATGGTCAGCTTTCCCACCGAATCGCGGTAGGGCTTCAGCCGCATCCCTTCGTGGCGGATGAGCAGCGCGCTCAGCCGTTGCAGATCGACGCCATCCGGCGCCTCGTCCCGCCGTGCGCCCGTCCCCGCGGGGTCAGACGGCGGCACGGCTGCGGCAGTCGGTGCGTCGGAGCACCGATACCCCTCCTACGTCAACTGAAGTTCGTCGGCCCAGAAGATCGCCTCCATGTAGAGCGCGGGGATGTTGCACCGCTCCAACGGCTCGATCAGCGACTCGATCCGCTCCCAGTCGCCCTGCTCGATCGCCTCCAACAGATCGATCAGCGCCCCCTGCCGGCTGCTTCGGTCCAGGAGGCCCCGGCGCACCGGCTCCGGCAGGCTCAGATCGGCGATCGCCTCCTCCATCGGCTGGTCGAGCATCGCCTCGAGCAGGGAGAACATGCCGAGCACGAAGTAGTCGCTTTTGTGTCCGGCCTGTCCGCTCTGTTCGGCAAGCGTCTCGAGAAAGCGGCCCCGGATCAGGCTCTGCTTGATCAGCTCGTCCGGCTTGTCGGCGGCGGCGGCGGAGAGGGCCACGATCGAGGCCCAGGTGCGCACGCTCCTCAGGCCGAGCAGGGTGAGCGCGTGGCGGATCGACTTGATCTCCGCCCGCAGGCCGAAGGCGGCCGAGTTGATGTATTTGAGCAGCTTGTAGGTGATGCCGGGGTCTCGGGCGATGGTCTCCTCGAGCTCCTCGGCGCTCTCCGCCTCCATCGCCTGCCGCATCAGCTGCAACGCCTGCGCCTGATTGGTGCTCATCCCCTTGCGGCTCAGGGTGGCCGGCTTCTCGTAGAAGTAGCCCTGGAAGAGGTGGAAGCCGAGCGCCATCGCCTCCTTGTGCTCCTCGGCGGTCTCGATCTTCTCGGCCAGCAGCCGGCCGTGGAAGAACTCGGCCAGCCGCTTGCGCTCGTCGGCCAGCGAATGGGGCAGCACGGTGATGTCCACCTTGATCAGGTCGGCCAGCTCGACCAGCGGCTGCAGGTGGGGGGCGTAGACGAAGTCGTCCAGCGCGATGGTGAAGCCGCGCTCCTTCCACTTGCGTAGCGAGACGAGCACCTTGTCGTCCGGTTCGATCTCCTCGAGCACCTCGAGCACCACCCGGCCGGGCGGGAGCAGTTCGGGGAAGTCGCCGGTGAGGAAGTCGTAGGTGCCGTTGACGAAGAGCAGCTTGCCGCCGGCCACCTGGTCGATGCCGATCTGCATCAGCGTGTTGGTCAGCACGGTGGCGGTGGCCTGCTCGCCGCTGACCATGCCGGAGGAGTCGGTCGCCTGCCGCGCCGGGCGGTAGAGCAGCTCGTAGGCCTCGACCTCGCCGTCGCGGTTGAAGATCGGCTGCCGGCCGATGAAGACGTTATCCTGCATGGGCGGGCTCCTGATCGGGATGAAGGCGCGCGATGCCGCGGCGCAGCCGACGCAGCGACTCCTCCTTGCCGAGCAACGCCAGCGTGGCGTCGATCGGCGGCGAGACCGGCCCGCCGGAGAGCAGAATGCGGATCGGCTGGGCCAGCTTGCCCATGCCGAGCCCATGCTGCCGGCACAGCCGCTCGATCAGCCGGTGGATGGCCTCGGGCTGCCATGCATCGAGCGCCTCGGCCTGCGCGATGAAGGCGTCGAGCAGCGGCCAGACGGCGGCGCGCAGGTGCTTGTTCACCGCCTTCTCCTGGTAGTCGGTCGGCGCGCGGTAGAAGAAGCGGGCCCCTTCGACCAGCTGGTTCAGGTCGTTGCTTCTGGGCTGGAGCTGGGTGATCACCCGGTCCAGCGGCGGGGTGGCCTCGGCCGCGTCCAGCCCCAGCGCCGCGGCCACGGCATCGACCAGCGCGGCCGGCTCGCTGTGGCGCAGGTGGTGGGCGTTGATCCAGTCGAGCTTCTTCCGGTCGAAACGGGCGGGGGCCTTCCCTACGGCGGTCAGATCGAACAGCTCGATCAGCTCCTCGACGGAGAAGATCTCCTGATCGCCGTGCGACCAGCCCAGCCGGGCCAGATAGTTGACCATCGCCTGCGGCAGGTAGCCGGCGTCGCGGTAGTCGGTGATGGCCACCGCGCCGTGGCGCTTGGACATCTTGGCGCCGTCGGGGCCGTGGATCAGCGGGATGTGGGCGAACTGCGGCACCTCCAGCCCCAGCGCCCGGTAGAGCTGGATCTGGCGCGGGGTGTTGTTCAGGTGGTCGGCGCCGCGGATGACGTGGGTGATGCCCATGGCGGCGTCGTCGACCACCACCGCCAGGTTGTAGGTCGGCGAGCCGTCGGCGCGCATGAGGATCAGGTCGTCGAGCTCGCGGTTGGCGAAGCGGACCGGCCCGAGCACCAGATCCTGCACCCAGATCTCCCCCTCGTCGGGCGAGCGGAAGCGGACGACGCAGTCGGGGGCGTCGTCGGCCGGCGGATGGTTGCGGCAGTGGCCGTCGTAGCGCGGCTTCTCGCCGGCGGCGAGAAGCCGCGCGCGCAGCTCGGCCAGCCGCTGGCGGCTGCAGTTGCAGCGGTAGGCCAGCCCCGCATCGAGCAGCCGGTCGACCGCCGCCTTGTGCTCGGCCTCGCGCCGGCGCTGGAAGCAGACCTCGCCGTCCCAGTCGAGCCCCAGCCAGCGCAGGCCGTCGAGGATGACGGCGGTGGCCTCGTCGGTGGAACGGGTGCGATCGGTGTCCTCGATGCGCAGCAGGAACCGACCTCCGTGGTGGCGGGCGTAGAGCCAGGAGAAGAGCGCGGTGCGTGCGCCACCGATGTGCAGCATACCGGTGGGGGAGGGGGCGAAACGGGTTCTGATCAAGCTGGTTTATACCGAATCATGCCCGTCCATGGGCTGGTTGCCCGACCGTCCTGGCCGCAGATGCCGACTGCTTGCGAAGTCGTCACGGCTGATGGAATCGCAAAAAGTCCGTCCGTGGACTTTTTGCTTGACGGGGATCGAAGAGCGCGGTCTTCGATCCCCTTACAAATCCGTCGGTTGCGTCTGCAACCTCCGGATTTGCGCGACCCTCCATGGTCGCGATGATGGTTTCTTGCGAA
>RFFX01000070.1 GCA_003696765.1 Zetaproteobacteria bacterium
GCCTGCGACGACATCCTGGCGTACACGGCGTTTCCGAAGGAACACTGGAAGAAGATCTGGTCCAACAATCCGCAAGAACGTTTGAACCGGGAGGTGCGTCGCAGAACCCACGTGGTCGGAATTTTCCCGAACAGGAAGGCCATCCTGCGTCTCGTCGGCTCCTTGCTCATCGAGCGGAACGAGGAATGGACGGCACAGAGCCGCTGCCACATGAGCCGGGCAAGCATCGAGGCGCTGATCAGGGAGCAGGTTCCAAAAAACTCAGAGCCAAATCAGCCTGAAATGGCAAAAGCAGCATGATGACCCCATTCGGAAGAATGGCGCACCAGCGCATACACCACTTGAGGGGACGTGGCCCGATGATGCGCCCGCGCTGTTTGTGCATAAACCGGAGGACGGAGCGGCCGAGGCGAGGGTAACCCACTTGCGTCCGTGAGGCAAAGGGGCGGAGGTTGTCGCGGCCGGCATCAACGCCAGGAACGGTCGCGTTCTTCTGCTTCCGTCACCGTCTGCAGGGGGTCGGACGGGGGCAGCCGCCCATACAGGAAGTAGCCCTCGGCGCAGGCCAGCTGCTCCGGCCAGTCGCGCAGCCGCTGGAAACAGGCGCGGAAGCGGGCTGCGTCCGGCAACCCCCTGCTGTACCAGACCACATGCTTGCGGGCCAGTTGGCCGGCGAGGAAGCGGCCGTGGTGCTCGGCCAGCAGCTCCATGTGGCGGCGCACCACCGCCCAGCGCGCCTCCCGGTCGGGTGGGGCGGGCGGCGGCGCGCCGCGCAGCGCGGCGGCCACCTCGGCCAGCAGCCACGGATTGCCCTGCACCGCGCGGCCGACCATCACCCCGGCACAGCCGGAGACGCGGATCAGCTCCAGCGCCGAGGCGCCGTCGACCACATCACCGTTGCCGATCACCGGGATCGAGACGGCCTCGACCGCTCGGCCGATGTCGTGCCAGTCGGCATGGCCATGGAACATCTGGCTGCGGGTGCGGCCGTGGACGGTGAGCATGCGCACGCCGCACTCCTCGGCGATGCGGGCGATGCGATCGACATTCTTGCTCTGCTGGTCCCAGCCGGTACGGATCTTGAGGGTGACCGGAAGCTCGACCGCAGCGACCACCGCATCGAGCAGCCGGGCCACCTGCCGCTCGTCCCGCAGCAGCGCCGACCCGGCCTGCTGTCGGCACACCTTCTTCACCGGGCAGCCCATGTTGATGTCGACCAGGTCGGCGCCGTGGTCGGCCGCCCAGCGCGCCGCATCGGCCAGGTAGCCGGGGTCGGAGCCGGCGATCTGGATCGCCACCGGGTGTTCGTCCGGGTCGATCAGCGCCATCCGCTCGGTGCGCCTGCGCCCCTGCTCCACGGCGCGCGAGGCGATCATCTCGGTCACCGTCAGGCCCACGCCGTATGCGCGGCAGATGCGGCGAAACGGCAGGTCGGTGATGCCGGCCATCGGCGCCAGCAGCAGCGGTGGATCGATGCGCAGCCGATCGATCACGATCGGCGGCAGCGCACCGTTTTTCTGATTGGTGCTCATTGCGGAGAGAGCAGCAGCCGCACGCGCGCGGCACGGCTCAGGCTGGTCAGCTCCAGCATCGCTTTGTGGGGAAACCAGCGCACCTGCACCCGCTCGCCGTGGATGCGCCCCCGCCACAGGTTGGCGTGCCGCGCATGCAGCCACTCCGGCAGACGGCCGTTGAGGATGGCGAAGATCACCGCCGGATGGACCGGCAGCCCCAGCCGTTCACGTTCGCGCGCGCCGACCGGCCGCCAGCGCTGGTCGGCGGCCGCGTTGTCCTTGAGCCACAGCCGGTCGCCCTGCCAGCGCAGCAGGAGGATGCGGCCGCTGGCCGCGTGCGCCAGCCGGCAGGAGCCGGCGGCCTCGGCGCCGCGGCAGGCGAAGGTGAGCTGCGCGCGCCGCTTGCCCAGGATGAGCAGCCGGCCGTGCGGTTCGGGGTAGGGGCCGATCGCTTCACGCCCGGCCGGTATTTGCGCGGGCAGTGGCCTCCAGTTGGCGCATCCACCGGTGATGAGGAGCAGGGCGAGCCACAGAGGCGCGCTGCCACGGAGCGGCGGAGGGAGGCGGTCGGTCAGGGGCCGGCCCCCTGCAGGCCGCGGCGGAGTCGGGCGCGGAGCGCCTCCGGTTCGGGGGGGTCGAGCGCCAGCGCCTTGCGCCAGTTGGCCCGGGCCTCCTTCCGCTCTCCGTGCCGCCAGAGCATGTCGCCCAGGTGCTGGTACATCACCGCGTCGTCTCCGACCTGGGCGATCGCCTTGCGCTGGATCCGGATCGCCTGTGCGTAGTCGCCGCGCTGGTAGAAGACCCAGGCGAGCGAGTCGAGGTAGTAGCCGTCGTCGGGCCTGTGGTCGAGCGCACGCCGGATCAGCTGCTCGGCCTCATCCAGCCGCACGCCGCGTTCGGCCAGCATGTAGCCGAGGAAGTTGAGCGCCTCGTCGTTGTCGGGCTGCAACTTGAGCTGCCGGCGCACCATCTCCTCGGCCTCGTCGTAGCGTTTGAAGTGTTCGAAGGCCACCGCCCGGTTGAACAGCAGCCGGGGATCCACCGGCTGTTGGCGCAGCGCCTCGGCGGTCTGCTCGATCAACTGCCGGTAGCGCTTCTGTTGGAGCAGGATCGATGAGAGCAGCGACCACGCTTCGCTCCGCTGCGGCTGGCGGAACTTCGGGTCGGCGAGCAGCGCGCGCACGATGGCGAGCGCCTTTGCGTCGTGGCCGGCCCGCGCCTCGATCGCTGCGATGCGCAGCCGCGCCCTGCGCTGGAGCGGAGAGGAGCGCAGCTGCTCGTAGACGGCCCGCGCCTCGGGGTCACGCTTCTGCGCCTCGAGGGCGGCGGCGTAGTAGAAGCGCCCCTCGGCATCCTTCGCCCCGGCCAGCAGCCGTTCGGCGGCATGGTAGTGCCGGTTTTGCAGGTAGAGCAGGCCGAGGGTGTTGCGGGTGTCGGTGGCGTCGGGGTTCTGCTTCAGGAGCTGGCGGTAGAGCAGGATCGCCTCCCCGCCGCGCCCCTGCCGCAGCAGCAGGCTCCCCAGTGTGCGGGCGACCTTCTTGTCGCCGGGGTGGCGCCGCAGGAAGGCGCGCAGCTGTTCCTCGGCCAGGTCCGGCCGCTTCATCTGTTCGGCGAAGTGGCTGAATAGGATGGTGATCCGGCCGTCATCCGGCTCCAGGGCCAGCATCGACTGCATGGCGGCGAGCGCCTGTCGGAACCGGCCCATCCGCAGCAGCAGTTGCACCTCCATCTGGCGCAGCCTGGCGGAGTCGCGGTGCTGGATCCCCTCACGGATCAAGGCCAGCGCTTCGTCGCCGTCGCCATCGGCCAGCAGCAGTCGGGCCAGCTCGATGCGTGCCCCTTCCTGCCCTGGGTGGTCGGCGAGCAGCCGGCGCAGGGTGGCGCGGGCGGCATCCCGCTGGTGGGTGGCGAGCAATGCGGCGCTCTTCAGCAGGGTCAGCCGGATCCGCTCGCCCAGCGCCAACCGCGTCGCCGCCGGCCCCTCCAGCAGCGCGCGGAAGTGGGGCAGGGAGGCGGCCGGCCGGCCGCTCTTGAGCAGCGCCTCGGCCAGTTGGGCGCGCGGCAGCACGGCGTAGGGATCGCGCGCCACCACCGGCGTCAGGTAGGCGGCCGCACGGGCCAACTGCCCCTGGTCGATGGCCCTCTGCGCGGCGAGAAAGAGGAACTCCGGCTCCAGCTTGTCGAGCGGGATCGGGCGGCGGGTCGGCTGTTGCGCCGCCTGCCGGTGGCTCTGCCGCTGCGCGCTGTCGGCCGCCTTGTTGCCAGCGGCGGCATGGCCGGCCGCGGTGGTGTGGTGCAGCGGCTGGCAGCCGGCAAGCAGCAGGGCGCCGGCCAGCAGCAGGATCAGCGGCATTGGACGCGCTCCACCCGGCGAAACCGGCCGCACGCCCCGTCCAGGCTCCAGCAGCGAAGCTCGGCGAAGCACCCGCCGCAGACGCTGACGATCGGGTAGAGGAATCCCTCCCAGGCGGCGGCGAGATCGGTCGGCGATGGGCGCGCCGGGCAGTCGGGGTGGGAGTGAAAGACGCCGATGATCTCCTTGCCGCTGCCGCGCAGCCCGCGGTCGATACGCCGATAGGCATCGGGGTCGAGTTCGAAGCGGTCGCCGGCGCGCTCCCGGTTGCGGTTGGCCACCGCCCGCGCTTCCTCCACCAGCCAGCCGTCGTCGTCGAGGGTGCCGATCAGCAGGCCGCAGACCTCCTCCGGGTAGCCGGCACAGGCGAGTTCCTTCATCGTCTCGCGTGCGGCGGCGGGCAGCACGACCCGCGCCGCCGCCGGCGCATCGGCCACCACCGCACGGTAGTCGGCGCTGCGGAACCGCTCGGGGACGGGGATCTCCACTTCCGGATCGATCATGCGTCGGGCAGCCCCCCGGGGAAGCCGCCGGGCAGCCCCATCCTGCCGGCCAGTTGCGCCAGCATCCGCTTGCCGCGGCCGCCGCGCATCCGTTTCATCATCTTCTGCATCTGCGCGAACTGCTTGAGCAGTTGGTTGACCTGCTGCACGCTGGTGCCGGAGCCGGCGGCGATGCGCCGTTTGCGGCTGCCGTTGATGATCGCCGGCCGCTGCCGCTCTTTGGGGGTCATCGAGTGGATGATGGCGCGCATGCGGCGCAACTGGCGGTCGTCGGCCTGCTCCAGCGCCTCCCTGGGGAGTTTCGTCCCCGGCAGCATCTTGAGCAACGCGCCCATTCCGCCCATGTTGACCATCTGGTCGAGCTGTTCGCCGAAATCGGCCAGGTCGAACTTCCCCTTGCGCAGCTTGTCGCCGATCTTGCGCGCCCGTTGCTCGTCCACCTCGGCCTGCACCTTCTCCACCAGGCCGACGATGTCGCCCTGGCCGAGGATGCGGCCGGCGAAGCGGCGGCCGTCGAAGGGCTCGATCGCATCCAGCTTCTCGCCGGTGCCGAGGAAACGGATCGGCACCCCGGTGACGTGGGCGATGGAGAGGGCCGCGCCGCCGCGCACGTCGGCGTCGGCCTTGGTCAGGATGCAGCCGCTCATCGGCACCCGCTGGTGGAACCGTTCGGCGACGGTGAGTGCGCTCTGTCCCGTCATGGCGTCGAGCACCAGCAGCCGCTCCTGCGGCGCGATCGCCGCATCCACGGCGGCGATCTCTTCCATCAACGCCGTATCGACCACCTGGCGGCCGGCGGTGTCGACGATCAGCACATGGTGGCCGTTGACGCGCGCCTGGTCGCAGGCCGAGCGGGCCATGGCCACCGGATCCTCCCCCCCGCCGACGAGGTAGGGAACGCCGATTTGGCCGGCGAGCACCTGCAGCTGTTCGCGTGCGGCCGGCCGGGTGGCGTCGACGCTGGTCAGCGCCACCTTCTTGCCCTCGGCGGCGAGCAGGCGGGCCAGCTTGCCGGCGGTGGTGGTCTTGCCCGCGCCCTGCAGGCCGCAGAGCAGGATGGTGGAGGGGATGCGCTCCAGTCGCAACGGCCGGCGGTCGCCGCCGAGCACCCCCGCCAGATGGTCGTGCAGGATCTTCACCACCACTTGGCCCGGCTGGAGGCTTCTGGCCACCTTGGCGCCCAGCGCCCGCGTGCGTACGCCGTCGATCAGGTGGCGCACCACCGGTAGGGCCACATCGGCCTCGAGCAGCACCAGCCGCATCTCGCGCAGGGTGGCATCGAGCGTCGCTTCATCGACGCGCGCCTTGCCTTGCAGACGATGGGCGATCTCGCCCAGCTTGTCGGTCAGGTTACGGAACATTCCGGCC
>RFFX01000071.1 GCA_003696765.1 Zetaproteobacteria bacterium
AGGGTGGCATCGAGCGTCGCTTCATCGACGCGCGCCTTGCCTTGCAGACGATGGGCGATCTCGCCCAGCTTGTCGGTCAGGTTACGGAACATTCCGGCCTCCTCGGTGGAAGGAATGGTCCGCCGACGTCGCGGGATCCGCGGGCGTCGTCGGCGGATCGGTCATGCGGTGGCATCCGCCCCCGCGCGGAAGCGCAGCGCCACCTCGGTGACATGGGCGCCGTAGCTGCGGGCGGCGACCAGAGCCGCCTCGCTGATCGGCTGCGGCATGCCGGCGGCGTCGGCGCAGCGGGCGTAGGCGCCCCAGTGCAGGCCGCCATCGGCGTAGCCGGGCAGATCCTTGGGGAAGCCCACGGCGATCATGCCGTGTTCGAGCGCGTTGGCGAAGAGGGAGATCAGGGTCAGCTCCACCCCGCCGCCGGCGTTGCCCAGCCCCCCGCCGGTGGCGAAGATGCCGGCGATCTTGCCGGCCAGGGCGTTCTCCAGCCACAACTTGCCGCATTCGTCGATCAGTTTCTTCACCTTCCACGCCATGGTGCCCATGTGGACCGGTGAGCCGAGAAAGATGACGTCGGCGTCGACCAGCCGCCCGGGTGCGGCCTCATCGACCCGGCAGAGCGTCACCCGGGCTGTGGGGTCGGCGGCCTCGCAGCCGCAACCGATGGCGCGGGCCATCTTCTCGGTGTTGCCGTAGTCGGAGTGGTAGAGGATCAGGATCTGCATATGGAGCGCCTTTGGTGGATCGATCGAGTGCGAATCGCAAATACAACGGTCCGTGGAGCCTCAGGCTTCACGGGGGTCGACGAGGGCCGGTCTCGACTGCCTTGCAAAACCGTCGCTTGCATACGCCGGCTCCGGTTTCGCGCGGCCCTCCCGGCCGCGGATGCCGGCTTCTTGCGCAACCGGCACGATGGGGCGAACGACCGGCCGGGGGCCGGTTCCGGCGGCGGATGGTAGCGCGGGGGGATGCGCCCGGGTAGCAGAGGATGCGCCACATGGCCTTGCAGCAGGCGAACCACTAGCATGCGGCCGGTCATGCAGCGTGACCGCATCCGCAACTTCTCCATCATCGCCCACATCGACCATGGAAAATCGACCCTCGCCGATCGGCTGATCGAGATGACCGGCGCGCTGGCCGAGCGCGAGATGAAGAAGCAGGTGCTCGACTCGATGGAGATCGAGCAGGAGCGCGGCATCACCATCAAGGCCCAGACCGCCAGCCTCGACTACCGGGCGCGCGACGGCCGCATCTACCGCCTCAACCTGATCGACACCCCCGGCCACGTCGATTTCACCTACGAGGTCTCCCGTTCGCTGCAGGCGTGCGACGGCGCGCTGCTGGTGGTCGACGCCACCCAGGGGGTGGAGGCGCAGACGCTGGCCAATGTCTGGCTGGCGCTGGAGAACGATCTCGAAATCATCCCCGTGATCAACAAGATCGATCTGCCGAGCGCCGATGTGGAGGAGGCGCGGCGGCAGATCGAGGAGGTGATCGGGCTGGACGCTTCGGAGGCGATCCCCGTCTCGGCCAAGAGCGGCGCCGGGGTGGATCGGGTGCTGGAGGCGGTGGTCACCCGGCTGCCGCCGCCGCAGGGGCGCGATGAGGCGCCGCTCTCCGCACTGATCATCGACTCCTGGTTCGATGCCTACGTCGGGGCGGTGGCGCTGATCCGGATCTTCGACGGGCGCATCGCCCGTCGCGACCGTTTCCGGCTCTGCTCCAGCGGCGCCTGCTACGAGGTGCAGGAGCTGGGCCGCTTCTGTCCGGCGGCGGTGCCGCAGGAGGCGCTGGAGTGCGGAGATGTCGGTTATCTGGTCGGCGGCGTCAAGCGGCTGGCCGATCTCAAGGTGGGCGACACGGTGACCCTGGAGCGCAACCCGGTGGCCGAGCCGCTGCCCGGCTTCCGCGAGCCCAAGCCGATGGTCTTCTCCGGTCTCTATCCGGTCGATTCGGCCGACTACGGTGAGCTGCGCGACGCGCTCGACAAGCTCCATCTCAACGATTCCGCCTTCACCTTCGAGCCGGAGAGCTCCTCGGCGCTGGGGCTGGGCTTCCGCTGCGGCTATCTGGGGATGTTGCACATGGAGATCGTGCAGGAGCGGCTGGAGCGCGAGTTCCATCTCGATCTGATCACCACCGCCCCCAGCGTGGTCTACCGCCTGACCATGCGCGACGGCAGCGTGCGCGAGATCTCCAACCCCAGCGAGTTTCCCGATCCGGCGCGGATCGCCGCCGTCGAGGAGCCGACGGTCGATGCCAGCATCTTCGTGCCCGAGGAGTTCGTCGGGGTGATGATGCGGCTCTGCCAGGAGCGGCGCGGCATCCAGAAGACGATGAAGTTCATCGGTTCGGGGCGGGTGATGCTGGTCTACAACCTGCCGCTGGCCGAGATGGTGATCGACTTCCACGACAAGATGAAATCGGCATCGCGCGGCTACGCCTCGATGGACTACGAGCTGGCCGGGTTCCGCCCGGAGGCGGTGGTGAAGATGGATGTGCTGGTCCACGGCGAGCCGGTCGACGCGCTCTCCCTGATCGTGCACCGTTCGGTGGCCGAGAGCCGCGGCCGGGAGCTGGTCAAGAAGCTGCGTCGGTTGATTCCGCGGCAGCAGTTCGACGTGCCGGTCCAGGCGGCGATCGGCGGGCGCATCCTGGCGCGGGAGACGGTCAAGGCGGTGCGCAAGAACGTCACCGCCAAGTGTTACGGCGGCGATGTCACGCGCAAGCGCAAGCTGTTGGAGAAGCAGAAGCGGGGCAAGAAGCGGATGAAGGCGATCGGCAGCGTCGAGGTGCCGCAGGAGGCGTTCCTCGCCGTGTTGCGGCTGGGGGAGGAATGATGGTTTCTTGCGAAACCACCATTCGCGACCGGGACGGTCGCGCAAATCCGGAGGTTGCTCTTGCAACCGACGGAGTGGTAAGGCGATCGAGGACCGCGCTCTTCGATCGCCGTCAAGCAAAGAGTCCACGGATGGACCTTTTGCGATTCAATCAGAAATGATGGGCGGGTTCCGTAAGGGCGGCGCGTCGGCAGAGCGGAAGCCGGCGTGGCGCGAATGGCTGGAGAGCCTGATCGTCATCGCCCTGATCGCCGTGGTGGTGCGCAGCTTCATCATCGCCCCGTTCAAGATCCCTTCATCGAGCATGGTGCCGACGCTGGAGGTGGGCGATTACCTCTTCGTGCTGCGCTACAGCTACGGCCTGCGGGTGCCGTTCACCGACATCCAGTGGTTTCCGCGTCCGGCCCACCGCGGCGACGTGGCGGTGTTCGACTACCCCAACGACCGCAGCAAGGACTACATCAAGCGCATCGTCGGTCTGCCGGGCGACCACATCCTCTACAAGGACAACCGGCTCTACATCAACGGCAGGCAGATGGCGTTGACCGATGTGGGGGAGCACCCCTACTTTCTCGGCGACGGCTCGCTCGACGTCGCCGAGGAGTATATCGAGCAGCTGGGGAATGTGCGCCATGCGGTGTTGCGCAAGCCCTTCTCGATCAAGGACGGCGAGTGGGTGGTCCCTGCGGGGATGTACTTCGCCATGGGGGACAACCGCAACAACTCGCTCGATTCCCGCTTCTGGGGCTTCGTTCCGCAGGGCTACCTGGTGGGGAAGGCGCTGGTCATCTGGTGGTCGTGGGACGGGCAGCGCAAGCGGCCGCGCTGGTCGCGTATCGGGCGGTTGATCCGATGATGGTTTCGCAAGAAAACATCATCGCGGCGTTGGCGTGCCGCGCAAGACCGGAGGTTGCGCATGCAATCGACAGTTTTGTGAGGGGATCGAAGACCGCGCTCTTCGATCCCCGTCGAGCAACAAGCCCACGGATGGGCTTTTTGCGATTCCATCATCCGGTGATGGTTTCGCGAAACCATCATCCGCGACCAGGATGGCCGCGCAAGACCGAGGCCTGCGCCGGCAGGCGAATGTCTTGACAGGGCGATCGAGGGGCGCGCGCTCCGATCGCCGCTGAAGCGAGCCGTCCATGGACGGACGGGTTGCGATCTTGATCTTGCCATGAAGATGGAGCATCAACGAGGCTTTTCGCTGGCCGGACTGCTTCTGGTGGTGGCCCTGCTCGCGCTGGTGGTCGATTACGGCTACCACATCATCCCGGTCTACACCGTCAAGGGGACGATCCAGAACATCTTCCGTTCGCTGGCCACCCACCATCCCGACTACACCCAGGAGGAGGTCCGGCGCAAGCTGCCGGAGATCATGCGTGTGGAGTATCTCGATCCGGAGAAGGACGTGCCGGAGGAGTTCTTCGACAACCTGGTGGTGGTCTCCGAGGATGGGAAGATGGACATCAGCACGGAGTACCAGGTCGAGGTGTGGCCGCTGGGGATGCCCGAGCCGTTCCGGGATCCCGACGTCGACGAGGAGGATGTGGAACTCTCCCTCTTCGAGCGGCTGCAGCTCAAGGCGCGGCTGGTGTTCGATTTCGAGATCTCCGCCCATACTCCTTGAGCAGAGAGGCGCGGCAGGAGGCACGCCTGGAGGTGGCCATCGGCTACCATTTTGCTGACGCGGCGCTGCGGGCACGGGCGTTGACCCACAGCTCCTGCGGCGGGGCGCACAACGAACGGCTGGAGTTTCTCGGTGACGCCGTGTTGCAGCTGGTCATCACCGACGCCCTCTACCGCCGCCATCCCGAGGCGGGCGAGGGGGTGCTCACCCGGATGCGTGCGCGGCTGGTGGCCCGCCCGGCGTTGGTCGAGACGGCGCGGCTCTGGTCGCTGGCCGACCACATCCGGGTGAGCAAGGGAGAGCGGGCGGCCGGCGGCGGCCCGAAGTCGGAATCGGTGGTGGCCGATGCGGTCGAGGCGGTGCTGGGCGCGATCTACCTCGACGGCGGCATCGAGGCGGCCCGGGCGGTGATCCACCGCGCCTGGTCGGAGCGGATCGATGCGGCCGGCGGCGGGACGGTGGTCGATGCCAAGAGCGCCCTGCAGGAGTGGACCCAACAGCGGGGGTTGGGGCTGCCCGACTATCGGGCCGAGGATTGCGGCGTCGGTCGGGTGCCGCGTTTCGTCGCCCGCTGTCTGCTCGACGGTGTGGTCCTGGGGGAGGGGAGCGGCGCGCGCAAGAAGGAGGCCGAGCAGCAGGCGGCTGCTGCGGCTCTTCGCCGTCTGCGGCAGCAGGAAACGCGGTGAGCGATCGGTCCGAGGCTGCCGCCGGGGCGGAGGGGTTCCGCTGCGGCCGGGTGGCGCTGCTCGGCCCGCCCAATGTGGGCAAGTCGACCCTGCTCAACCGGATCATCGGCGCGCGCATCGCCATCGTCACCCCCAAGCCGCAGACCACGCGCCACCGCATCCTCGGCATCTACACCGACCACGCCTGCCAGATCGTCTTCATCGACACCCCGGGCATCCACCGCGCCCGCTCCCGGCTCAACCGCGCCATGGTCCAGACGGCGATGGCGGCGATCGAGGAGGCCGACCTGCTGTTGCTGCTGCACGACGTCACCCGCCGGACGGAAGGGGGGATGGAGCGCTGGATCGAACCCCTGGTCGCCCGCCATCCCGAACTGCCGCGGCTGCACCTGCTCAATAAGATCGACCGGATTCCGACACTGGAGCTGTTGCCGCGGATCGAGGCGCTCCATCGGATGGACGAGGCGGCCCGTGGATTCATCCCCGTCTCGGCGCGCAAGGGGACGCAGATCGACGAGCTGCTGCGCACCATCACCGCGCTGCTGCCCGAACGGCCGCCGCTCTACGATCCGGAGTGGTTCACCGATCAGAGCGCCCGCACGCTGGCGGCGGAGTATGTGCGTGAGCAGCTCTTTCTCGCCCTGCAGCAGGAGGTTCCCTTCCAGACGGCGGTGCTGGTCGAGGCATGGCGCGAGCAGGGGCCGAGGGTGGAGATCGAGGCGGTGATCCTGGTCGGCAGCAAGAGCCACAAGCCGATGGTCGTCGGCAAGGGGGGGCGGCGCATCAAGCAGATCGGCAGCCGGGCGCGGGCCGGCATCGCCCACCTGCTGCAGCGCAATGTCGATCTGCGGCTGTTCGTCAAGGTACAGCCCGACTGGTTCGAGCAGCCGGAGATGCTGCGTACCCTGGGCATCGAGCAGTAGCCCGGATGCCGGAGCGTATCTACCGCCACGAGGAGCCGTTCGCCCGGCTGCGGGCGCTGATGGCGCTGCTGCGCGTCGCCTGTCCCTGGGATCGGGAGCAGACCCTGTGCAGCCTGCGCCCCCACACGCTGGAGGAGGCGCATGAGGTGATCGAGGCGGCCGAGCGGGCCGAGGCCGCCGGGGATGCGCGGGCGTGGGAGGCGCTGCGCGGCGAGCTGGGCGATCTGCTGCTGCAGGTGGCCTTCTATGCCGTCATCGCCGAGGAGGCCGGGGCGTTCGATCTGGCTGCGGTGGTCGATGGGCTGATCGACAAGATGGTCCGCCGCCACCCCCATGTCTTCGGTGATGCCCGCCCCGATGACCTGCTCGATCAGTGGGAGCGGCTCAAGGCGGCGGAGCAACAGGAGCGCGACAGCCTGATGGATGGCATCCCGCCGCTGCCGGCGCTGGCCCGGGCGCAGAAGATGCAGCAGCGGGCCGCACGGGTCGGCTTCGACTGGCCCGATGCCCGGGGGGTGTTGAAGAAGGTGGGCGAGGAGGTGGCCGAGCTGCACGAGGCGCTGGCGGGCGGCGATGCGCGGCAGGTGGAGGGGGAGTTCGGCGATCTGCTCTTCACCCTGGTCAACCTCGGGCGCAAGCTGGGGGTGGATAGCGAAAGCGCGCTGCTGAGCAGTTGCCGCAAGTTCGCCGACCGTGTTCGCGCCATGGAGCGGGAGGCGGCCCGGCGGGGTGACAGGCTGGATGCGATGGATGCGGAGCAGTTGGAGGCGCTCTACCGTCGGGTCAAGCGGAGGGGCGGCTCCTCCTGAGGCCGATGGCGGCCTTCGTGGGCGATCGGCGGGGATGCGCCGCCTGCATCATCCCGCCGCCAGCAGCAGGAGGCATTCGACACATTCGATCCCGGCGCCGAGGGCGTCGCCGTTCATGCCGGCCAGTCGCCGGCGCAGGAAGAGCCACCACGCCGCCGGAGCCAGCAGTGCCGCCACTGCGAAGTCGGGGGAGACCGTCCACCAGGAGAGGGGTCCAAGCAGCGCCGTCCAGCACCAGATCGCCGGCTGCCCCCTCCCCGGGGTGGCGAGTCGTGCGGCGCTTCCGTCGGTGAGCGGCGGCAGGGTCCGTGCCCAGAAGAGGGCCCCCAGCCGCGCCCAGGCGGGGATCCACAGCCAGGCGGCGGATGTCCCTCCGTCGTCGATGAGCGCATGGGAGGCCACCAGCCGGGTCAGCAGGATGGTGGCCAGCGCCGTCGCGCCGAAGCTTCCGATGTGGGGATCCTTCAGCACCGCCTGAAGGCGTGTCGGGTCGCGATGGGCCGCCCCGAGGGCGTCGGCGAGATCGGCCGCGCCGTCGAGGTGGAGCCCGCCGGTGAAGGCGAGCCAGAGCAGGATGAGGGCGAGTGCGCCCACCCACGGATCGGCGCCGAGCAGGGACAGGGAGGCGGCGGCAATCCACGACAGCGCCCCGAGGGTGAGCCCCACCAGCGGGAACCAGGCGCCCGCCGCATCCAGATCCCCCTCGCCTGCTTGCATGGAGCGGGGCAGCGGGATGCGGCTGAGCAGCCCGAAGGCGGCGATCAACCCGCGCAATCGGCCTCCACTCCCGCCGGCGGACCGTTGATGAAGAGGATGCGCGGCGCCTCCCCGGCGAGCAGCGAGACGCGGCTGGCAGCCGCATGGGGCAGATGGATCCGCCAGAGGGCCGAGCGCGGCATCTGCAGCAGATGGGCCAGGATCACGCGGATCACGCCGCCGTGGGCCACCAGCAGCCTCCTCCGCCCCCCCGTCGCTTCACCCATCCACCGCTCCCAGGTGGAGAGGACCCGGTCGGCGAAGCGGTCGAAGGGCTCGCCGCCCGGAGGGGTGACCCCGACCGGGGAGGTGCGGAAGCGGCGGAGCAGCGCGCCGTGGTCGCGTTCGATCTCCTCCAGCGTGTGTTGCTCCCATATCCCGAAATCGATCTCGCGCATTCCCTCCAGCAGGGTGCAGCGCACGCCGGTCGTCCGCGCCCGCTCCTCGGCGAAGCTTCGGCAGCGTGCCATGGGTGAGCTGGCGATCTCGTCGTGCGGGGCGAGGCGGCGGCAGACGGCCTCCATCTGGCGGAATCCCCGCCGGGAGAGCGGTGTGTCGGTGGCGCCATGGAGGCTCCATCCCTCCGCCTCCACCGCGCCGTGGCGCAGCAGGTCCACGAGGATGGGATCAGTCATGATCGAATCGCAAAACGTCCGTCCGTGGACGTTTCGACCCCGCGGCGGTCGAGGGTTTGCCCGACCGGAGCCGCGGGTACGGAGTGGGCAGGAGGTCGTCACCCATCCTTGTCGGTGACCCCGGCGTCGGCGAAGGTGGCCATCTCGTTGTGCAGCGCGATCGCCGCCTGAAGCAGGGGAACGGCCAGCGCCGCCCCCGTTCCTTCGCCCAGCCGCATGCCGAAGTCGACCAGCGGTTCGAGCCCCAGTGCGGCCAGCGCCGCGCGGTGGCCCCGTTCCTCGGAGCAGTGGGAGGCGAGCAGCCAGTCGGTCACCGACGGGGCGGTCAGCCGCGCGGCCAGCGCCGCCGCGGCGGCGATGAAGCCGTCCACCACGGCCGGCACGCCGGCCTGAGCGGCCGCCAGGTAGAAGCCGGTCATCGCCGCGATCTCCAGACCGCCGACCTCGGCCGGCACACGGTCGTCGGGCAGCTCCCGGATCCTGGCCAGCGCCCGACCGACCACATCGATCTTGCGGGTGCGTCCGGCCTCGTCCACGCCGGTGCCGTACCCGACCACCTCTTCGGGGGCGATGCCCGCCAGCCGGCAGATGAGGCAGGCCGAGGCGGTGGTGTTGCCGATCCCCATCTCGCCGGCGATCAGCAGGTTGGCGCCGCCGTCGATCGCCGCCTGCGCCCCGGCGCGCCCCGCCTCCAACGCCGCGGCGTATTCCTTCGGGGTCATCGCCGCCTCGTGGAGCAGATTGGCCGTGCCGGGGCGTACCCGGGCATGGACGATCCCCTCCAGCCCGGTCAGATCGGTGGCCACGCCCACGTCCACCACATCGAGTGCGGCGCCGCATTGCCGCGCCAGCACGTTGATCGCCGCGCCGCCGCGGACGAAGTTCTTCACCATCTCGGCCGTCACGACGCTCGGGTAGGCCGATACCCCCTCGGCGCAGACTCCGTGGTCGGCGGCGAAGACGACGATGTGGGGGCGCAGCGGTTCGGGACGGACCCGCCCCTGCCTGGCCGCGAACCAGCAGGCGATCTCCTCCAGCCGGCCGAGGGCGCCGCGCGGCTTGGTCAACTGCTCCTGCCGCGTCCGCGCCGCCGCTTCCGCGTCGCGGTGGAGGCGGGCGACCGTCGTGGTGCCGTTCCGTGTTCGTGCATGTGTCATGGTCGATTCCATCGCAAGAGCTCCGTCCATGATCGCATCGTAAAAAGTCCGTCCGTGGACTTTTTGCTTGACGGGAATCGAAGATCGCGGTCTTGGATTCCTTTACAAATCCGTCAGTTGCGTCTGCAACTTCCGGATTTGCGTGGCCGTGATGATGGATTCCCGCGGAGGCGTTGCAGCCGGGGCGCTGCGTTCCGCCAGGGGCGGGTCTCCTTCGTCGGCCCGCGCATCCAGCGCGGCGGCCAGCCGCACCCATCCCTCCTCATCGCCCGGCAGCCCCAGCCGCACCCATCCCGTCAACTCGGGCCATTCGGGGAAGGTGCGCACGAGGATGCGATGGCGGTGGAAGGGGGGGAAGCGCTTCGAAGGAGGGCGCCCGAGGAGGAAGGGGGCCTCCGAGGGGAGGGTGCGCCAGCCGTGTGTCGTAAGCAGCCGCTCCAGCCGACGGCGGGCGCACGCCACCACGCCGTCGCGCGCCTCCGCCTCGGCCAGCAGGCGCGGAACGAGATGGAGGAGCGGCGTGGCCGCGCCCCATGGCGGCAACCACGGTCGAATCCGCTCCAGAAGCTGCGGTTCGGCTACCAGATAGCCCGCCGGCAGGCCGGGCAGGGCGAAGAGCTTGGTCAGCGATCCCAGCCGGACCACCCCGGGGATGATGCCCAGCCGGCACCGCTTCTCCCACGCCATGTAGGATTCGTCCAGCACGCCGCCGCCTGCTGTGGGCAGCGGGCGTGGGGCTCCGTCCGGATTGTGCGGGCTGGTCAGCCAGAAGGCCTCGGCGCGGGGGATCGCTCCGCCGCGCCGGAAGGGAAGGATCCGGCATCCGGCGCGGCGGGCGCAGTGCAGCGGCTGGCTGTAGCATGGGCACTCCAGTGCGAGGGAGCGCCACCCCATGGCCTGCGGCAACAGCTCGATGAAGCTGCGGGCGCCCGCGCCGACCAGCAGGCAGGCCGGCTCGACGTCGAAGGCGCGGGCGAGGGCGCTTCGTGCCGGCTCCCCCTCCGGGTCGGGGTGGCGGCCGGCCAGATCGGCATGTTCCCCGAGCCAGGAGGACAGCCAGCGGGGGGGGCCGTCGGGATGGATGCCGGTGGAGAGGTCGAGGATCTCCTCCGCGGTACAGCCCCAGCCACGCGCCGCCGCTTCGACCGCACCGCCGTGGTGGAGGGCGGTCGACGGCGGCAGGTTCCCCCAATCAACGGACAACGAGGCTTCCTCCCAGCGCCAGCAGGGCGGCGAACCCCAAGCTGCGCCGCACCACGCAGATCCCCTCGGCCGCCGCCGCGCCTTGGGGCTCCCTGGCCCGCCTCCCGCCGTACCAGGGACGCTCCTCCACGTCGCCGCCGCGCCATACCGGCCCGCCGAGGCGGAGATCGGCGGCGCAGGCGAGGGCCGCCTCCGGCCAGCCGGCGTTGGGCGAGGGGTGGGTGGCCGCTTGCGCCCGCACCAGGGGCCAGCGCGACAGCCGCCCCGGCAGGAGCATCAGCCAAGCCGTCAGCCGGGCGGGCAGCCAGTTCACCGCATCGTCCACCCGCGCCGCCCACCGGCCGAAGCGGCGGTAGCGCCCGTTGCGGTAGCCCCACATCGCATCGAGCGTGTTGACCAGCCGGTAGAGCCAGGCACCCGACCCGCCGGCCAGTACGAACCAGAAGAGCGGCGCCACCACGGCGTCGGAGGCGTTCTCGGCCAGCGACTCCAGCGCCGCCCGCCGTGCATCCACCATCCCCATCCGGCCGGTGTCGCGGCTGACGATCTTCGCTGCGGCCCGTCGGGCGGTCGGGAGCGTATCGGCATCGAGTACCGCCCGTACGTGGGTGAAGAGCGAGCGCCAGCCGAGGCTGATCCAGAGCAGCAGGGCGTCGGCCGGCCAGCCGGCGCGGTCGCGCAGCGGCAGGATGGGGAGGGCCCAGGGCAGCAGAGCGGCCGCCCAGCAGAGCAGGCCGGCGCGGGCGGTGTCGGCGTGGAGCCGCGCTTCGCACCAGGCCGCCCAGCGACCGAACCAGGCCACCGGATGGAAACGGTCGGACGGATCGCCGAAGAGAGCCTCCAGCAGGAGGGCGGTCAGCAGGCTCATGCCGCCTTGCCGAGCAATGGGGCGAGCAGGTCGGGGCGCAGCTCCGCCTCCAGCAGGTCGGCCAGCCGGTCGAGCGACTCCATCACCCGCCGACGGTGATCGACGCCGTCCGAACCATCCATTCCCATCGCGGTGAGCCAGGCACGGCGGAACGGGCCGCGTTCGAACAGGCCGTGCAGCCAGGTGCCCCATACCTGTCCATCGTCCGAGCATGTGGCGAAGGGGAAGAGCTCCGGATCCTCGGTGCAGCTTCCGTGGTGGATTTCGTAGCCGCAAACCGGCACCGGCTGCGGCCAGCGCGCGATGCGCTCCACCCGGCGCAGACGCTTCTCCGGCTCCATCCGGCAGGTGTGCGGCAGCAGGCCGAGCCCGGGGCGGGAGCCCCCCTCCACCCCCGGGTCGAGCAAGCAGCGGCCGAGCATCACCATTCCGCCACAGATGCCGAGCACCTTGCCGCCGTAGCGCAGGTGGCGCAGCAGCGGGCGGGTGAACCCCCGCTCCCGGAGCCAGTCGAGGTCGGAGGCGATGTGCTTCGAGCCGGGCAGGACGACGACGTCGGCCGGCTGGAGGGCATCGGGAGAGCGTACGAAGCGGAGCGCGACGCCGGGCTCGGCGGCCAGTGGATCAAGGTCGTCGCTGTTGGCCATGCGCGGGAAGGCGATCACCGCCACCTGGAACGGTGCCCGCCGTAGGGCGGCCCGCTGGTGGCGGTAGGGGGCATCCTCCTCGGGCAGCTCCAGATCGAGCCATGGGATCACGCCGGCCACCGGCCTGCCGCTCTCTCGCTCCAGCCAGTCGATCGCCGCATCGAGCAGCGCGCGTGCACCACGGAAGCGGTTGATGAGCAGGGCGCGGACCCGCCGGCGCTCACCGGGGGGGAGCAGCGTCAGGGTGCCGGTCAGCGCCGCGAAGACCCCGCCGCGGTGGATGTCGCCGATCAACCATACGGGGAGGTCGGCCGCTTCGGCGAAGCCCATGTTGGCGATATCGCCATGGCGCAGGTTGGGCTCGGCGGGACTGCCCGCCCCCTCGACCAGCACCAGGTCGAAGCGCGATTGAAGCCGGTCGAAGGACTCCAGCACCGTCTCGAGCAGCGCCGCGCGCTCCTCGCGGAACCGCTCCGCCCGCAGCCGTCCGGCCACCCGCCCGCGCACGATCAACTGCGCCTGCGCATCCGCCTCCGGCTTGATCAGCACCGGATTCATCTCCACCGTGGGTTCCAGGCCGCAGGCCATGGCCTGCAGCGCCTGGGCGCGGCCGATCTCACCGCCGCAGGCCGTCACCGCCGCGTTGTTGCTCATGTTCTGCGGCTTGAAGGGTGCCACCCGCACACCGCGCCGGGCCAACAGCCGGCACAGTCCGGCGGTGAGCACCGATTTGCCCACCCCAGAGGCGGTACCCTGCAGCATCAGCGCCCGCATGGCGGATCACACTGCGCGTTCTGCGACGATGGGTGCGCAAGAAGCCTCCCAGCATCGCGCGAAGGCATCGAGCGCCGCCGGATCGAATGCGCCATCTGCGCGCACGAGCAATGCGCGGAACACCAGCCGCCCCCCGGCATCGAGGAAATGGACCCCAAGGGAAGCCCCGCCACGGCGGGCAAGCCAGGCGGCGGCCACTTCGCTCCAACGCACATGCAGATGAAACGCATCGGTGACCAGGTTCAGCCATTCGCCCTTCCTTTCGAAGTCGGCGCCCTCGGCAAGCAACTCGCCCACCGCCCCATGCGCGCGCACCACGAAACGCAGCCGCCCCCATGCGGGAAGCGCGGCCAGCGCCGCCTCCGGATCGATGGCGCGCGCGGCGAAGATGCCGGCGGGCGACGCCCGATCCGCCCCGGCCACCGCCTCGAAGATCTCGCCCAGCGGCGCATCGAAGTGTGCGGCCACCTGCTCCCAGGAGCCCGGAGAGCCCTTCGATGCCAGCCAGCGCCGCACGCAGCCATGCCACCCCTCCAGCCCCATGGAGAGCGAACGTCCCGCCTGCTCGCCGGCAACCGTCTCCCCCGTCAGCGCCGCATACTTGTTGGCATAGCCGCGCGGCGTGACCATCACCCCATCGCGCACGAAGGTGGTGCTGTTGCCGATGAGCACGGTGGAGAGCATCCCGATCTCCTGATCGGCCATCGCGTCGAGACGGGTCAATTGCACGCGTTGGCGGCGCCGATAGGCCGATTTGACGATCGCCACCGGCGTGTCCGGACGGCGATGGCGCAGCAGGATCCGCTGCGCCTCGACGATCTGACCGGTGCGGCGTCCCGATTTCGGGTTGTAGAGCCCGATCACGAAATCGGCCCGTGCTGCGGCCTCCAATCGCTTGCGGATCACCGGCCAGGGGGTGAGCAGGTCGGAGAGCGAAATCATGCACGCATCATGGGTCAGCGGTGCGCCGACCAGGGAGGCGCAGCCATTGAGCGCCGTGATCCCCGGCACCACCTCCACCTCGATGCCGCTTTCCGGCCTCCACCCCTGCTGCCACAGCACCTCGAACATCGGCCCGGCCATGCCGTAGATACCGGCATCGCCCGAGGAGATCAGCGCCACCACTCGGCCGGCCCGGGCGTGTTCCCAGGCATCGAGGCAGCGCCCCACCTCCTCGGTCATCCCTTTGCGGATCACCTGCTTGCCCTCGAGCAGGTCGCGCACCAGCTTGATATAGGTGGAGTAGCCGATCACCACCTCCGCCTCGGCGATCGCTTGCCTCGCGCGCGCGGTCATCTGTTGCGCATCGCCCGGGCCGAAGCCGACCAGGAAGATCCTGCCCGCCCGTCTGGATTCTCCGTTCACGGAACACCTCCCGACCGCGCTTGCGGCACGCGGCAGATGGATACCGTGACATGCTTGCCAGCGGCATCGCGATATTTGTATTTCTCCAACAGCAACGCGCGTTGGTCCCCCCCGGCGCGGAGGATCGCCGCCGCCTCGCCGACCGAGGGCGTGCCGACATATTTCATCACCGTCGGCGAGGGATTGGGCACCTCCACCTCCTTCAGCCGTTCGGCCGGGTAGCAGCTCAGCGGCCAGCCGAAGCGCCGGCACACCTCGACCAGCGCCGGCTCATCCGCCTTGCGATCGATGGTCGCCACCGCCTCGACATCCTCCGGCGACAACCCGACCGCGCCGAGCGCGTGCCTGATCGCCTGGCACATGCCCTCGCTGCTTGCATTCCGGTCGCATCCAATTCCCAGCACCACCTTCATGGGCGATAGACCACCAGCCGCTCATGCAGTTGTCGCCAGAGCGCATCCGGCACCGCCCGCGTCGTCACCCAGAGGACCGCGGCGAAACGATCGAGCGGCACATCCTCGAAGCGCGTGAAGCAATGGATGTTCACAGGTAGCGGCGCATCCCGCCTC
>RFFX01000072.1 GCA_003696765.1 Zetaproteobacteria bacterium
GCCGTGCGCGCGCTGCCGGTCACCTACGCCATCGGCCGGGACGGCCGCATCCGCGGGCGGATCATCGGGGCGCGGGCGTGGAGCGGCCCTGCCGCTGCGGCGTGGGTCGAGGCGTTGCTGCGGCAGGAGCAGGGGAGTTCCCCCCGCGCCGACGGATTGCGGCCGCCCGCAGCCGCTCCTGCAACTTCTGGTAGTTGAGGATGGCGTTGACCCGGGCGAGGTTCTGTTCGGCCATGGCAAAGCCGGGATAGCTGACCAGCGCCCGCTCCAGCGCCGCCTTCGCCTCTCGGTAGTGGCCGGAGAGCATGTAGGCGGCGCCGAGCATGTTGAGCGCCGGCGGGTTGTAGGGGTAGATGCGCTCGAAATGGATCAGGTGGCGGATGGCGGTGGCGTAGTCTTTGCGTTGATAGGCCGCTTGCGCCACGCCGAAGAGGGCGCGGAAGTTGTCGGGATCCTTGGCGTAGGCGAGGTCGTATTCATGGGAGGCCAGTTGCGGATAGCGCATCAGGGCCATGGCCCGGCCGACGTGCCACTCCGAGATGATCCATCGCGCCGGCCAGACCGAGAGGGCGGTGGCCAGAATCAACGCGGCGGCCGCCCAGACGCGGGGAGAGAGCGGCAGCCGGACGACGGGGGCCCGGCGGTCGGCGAAGAGCCGCCCCCACCAGGCGCCGCCGTAGAGGGCGAAGACGAACATGCTCGCTGGATTGAAGAAGACATGGTTGAACATGGCGTCGAAGATCGCGGCGGTCATCGCGGCCAGCCCGGCGGCGAGGAAGCCGTCCCACCGCTTCCAGAGGCGCAACAGCAGCGCCGTCCAGAAGGTGGCCAGCAGTCCGAGGAAGATGAAGGCCGCCGGCAGCCCGTTCTGGGTGGCGATCTGGAGGAAGATGTTGTGCGGATTGGTGGTGAAGGTCTTGGGGGTGGAAAGCGGGTCGCGCCAGTCGGGGAACTTGTTGGAGTAGCCGGGGTAGAGCCATGCGAAGTTGCCGGTGCCGTGGCCGAGCAGCGGCTTGTCGGCGATCATCGCCGTCGATGAGGCATACATCGAGGTGCGCTCGAAGCCGATCAGCGGGGTGAGCCGCTCCCACAGGGCGCGCAGCGGCGGCTGCGGCTGGTGGGCGGCCGGTTTCTTCGCTGTCTGCTTCTTGTCGGCGTGCCCCACCACCTTCTCCGCCTGCTCCACCGTCTTGGCGACGCGGCCGAGCGAGCGGAAGTGGTAGGGGAGTTGGCTGTAGAGCACGGCGCCGGCGATCAGGGCGCTCACCGTCCAGATCAGCGGCGCGCGGATGGTGACGGCGCGTGCCTCCCCCTGACGCCACCAGCGCAACAGATGGGGCGCGGCGGCGGTAAGGAAGAGCAGTGTGGCCAGCGCCATGCCGCCGAGTGCGCCGCGGCTGGAGGCGATCAGCAGGATGCAGAAGATGGTGCAGCAGGAGAACCAGTTGAAGATCCGTTCCATCGGATTGGTGCGGACGGCCAGCATCCAGAGCAGGGCCGGCAGCAGGATGATCAGCGCATCGCCGGTGAAGTTGACGTGGCCGATGGGGGAGAAGAGGACCGAGTAGTTGTAGCCCGGTTTGCCGTAGTCGAGCAGGTAGTTCCACCAGTAGTGGAAGCTGAAGATCAACCCGCTTGCGGCACTCCCCCGGCAGAGCCACTCCATCCAGCGCGGCCGCTCGCTGCGGGCGGCGGCGACGGCGGTCAGCCAGAGCAGGCCGCTGAAGGCCCAGAAGGCGAAGCGGATCACCCCCTCGATGTGGTTGACGCCGATGAAGATACCGACGGCGAGGATGAGGTAGTAGGCCAGCAGCAGCCAGCCGGTGACGCCGCAGCGGATGGTGATCCGCTCCCGCCCGGCGCTCCAGAGCCAGACCGCCAGCGCCAGCCCGGAGAGCAGGCCGTAGAGGGTGAGCACGGCCCATTTCGGTTCCTCGTTGGGGGCGACGAAGGGGAAGATGCGGATGTTGGTGATGAAAGGGAGGGCGATGAGCGGCAGCAGAAAGAGCAGCGCACGTGCGCCGTCGTGCGGGGTTGGTCGCTTCATGGCCGGCGATGCTAGGCGGAGGGGCGGGGCTTCGCACGCCGCTCCTTCTCCACCCGTCTGGCAGGCGCGCCATCGGCACGGCCGGCCCTCTTCCCCGTTCCCACTTGACACGGCTTCGGTTTTTCCCAAGCTGCGCCGCCCCGCGCTCGTTCGCGGGAGTGGTTCAAACTGCATTGTAGGGACGGACGGAATCGAATCATGGCGAATCATGCATCGGCACTGAAGCGGGCGCGCCAGGCGCGCAAGATCCGGGCGCGCAAGCGGGCGCAGCGGTCGGCCATGCGCACGGCGATCAAGCGGGTGCGGCTGGCGGTGGATGCCGGTGACGTCGAACGGGCGCAGCAGGAGCTCAAAGCGGCGATCCGGGTGATCGACTCGGCCGGTCGCAAGCGGTTGATCCATCCTCGGCAGGCGTCTCGCCGGGTCTCCCGGCTGAACGCCAGCGTCCGCAAGCTGGCCGTCTCCGGGTGACACCGGAGGGGGCGCGGTTCCGGCAAGGCTCGCTGCGGCGGGCCTTTTTTGTTGGTGGGGCGCGGATGGTGCGCGCGCTGCCGGATGCGGTCTGTTGCGGGAGATCACGCGCGCGGACCTGACCGGCTGGCTGCCGCGTTGGCCGCAGGATGTCTTCAAGCAGCAGCGCGGCCATCTCTGGATCTGCGGCGGCGGCATCGGTACCACCGGGGCCCCCCGGCTGGCCGCCCATGGGGCGCTGGCCATGGGGGTGGGGCTGGTCAGCCTGCTCGTGCCCGACGAGGTCTACGGCGTGGTCGCCTCGGCCGAGCTGGAGGTGATGGTTCATCCCGACTCGTCCCGGCCTCCGGGGCTGGAGCGGGCCGACGCCGTGGTCGCCGGGCCGGGGTGGGGCCTTCGGCGGCAGGAGGCGTTGCGCGCCTTGCTGGCGGGGGATCGGCCGCTGCTGCTCGACGCCGACGCCCTCAATCTGGTCGCCCGGGAGGAGGTGCTCGCCGCGCTGCTTGCCGCCCGCCGCGCGCCGACGGTGTTGACACCCCATCCCGGTGAGGCGGCCCGACTGCTCGGCCTGCCCCGGGCGGCCGAGGTGCAGCGCGACCGGCCGGCGGCGCTCGCCGCACTGGTGGCGCGCTTCCGCTGCACGGTGGTGCTCAAGGGGGCGCGCACCCGGATCTCCTCGGGGGAGGATGTGTGGGTATGTCCCTTGGAAACCAACAGGTTGGCCACGGCCGGCAGCGGTGATGTGCTCGCCGGGATGATCGGTGCGCTGCTTGCGCAGGGAGTGGCCGCCCCCCATGCCGCGGCCTGCGGTGTCGGGCTGCATGCGCTGGCCGGGGCCCGGCCGGGTTGGTACCGCGCCGGGATGTTGCCCGATCTGGTGGCGCGCCTGCGTGAGGAGCTGTGCGGCGGCGATCGGGACGGACGGTTGACCCGATCTTGCGGCGACGCTGGAATGCTGCGCCATGAAACATAAGTATTTCATCGCCTTTCTTCTGATCGCGCCGCTTGCCGGTTGCGGCGGCAAGATGCCCAAGCTCTTCTGGGGGATGGACGAGGGCGACCGGGGAAGTGGGGGCACGCATGCGGCGGAAGCCCCCTCCCGGCCGCCGTTGGTGGTGCCGCCGCAGTTGCGCGGCAAGGTGGAGCTGCCGATGGCCGATCAGGTGGCGCGCGAGCAGGGGGCGTTGGCGCAGGCCCATATTGCGCCGGCCACCAAGCGATTGGTCGCGGGCAAGGCGGTGGCGCTCGATGCGCGGGTCTATCCGGTGACCCCGGCCGAACTCTTCTCGGCGGCGCTCGATGCGATGACCGCGCTCAACATCCCGGTGGAGAGTGTCGACTCCCCTTCGGGCACCATCACCAGCGACTGGGTGCGCAAGGACGCCGCCTCGGCCACCACCACCATGCTCAACATCTTCGGCGCCGGACCGCCGCTGGCCACGCGCTACCGCTTCGTCGTGCGGGTGCTGCGTCAACAGGTGGAGGGCAAGGCGCAGGCGCGGCTGGAGGTGCGCACTCTGGCCCAGATCTTCACCAACCGCCACTGGGTCAACCGTCCGATGCGGCGCAAGGTGAGCAACGAGCTCTTCTCCGCGGTGGAGGAGCGTCTGGCCGCCAGCCCGCCCGCCGCCGGGTCCGATTAGCATCGTGCGCTTTCCCTGGTCGCCTCCCTCCACGCCGCTGGTCGGCATCGACCTCGGGACCAGCGCGCTCAAGCTGGTGGCGCTGGGCCGGGAGGGGGGGCGGCTGGTGGTGCGCTCCCATGCGATGGTCGATCTGCCGCGCGACACCATCGTCGAGAACGAGGTGCTCGACAGCAGGCAGTTCACCGATACCCTGACGGCGCTGACCGAACAGGCCGGCGTGGGGGATGCGCGCGCGGCCATCGCCATCGGCGGCAGCGCCCTGTTCCACAAGTCGATCCAGTTGCCCTACGCCGACGAGTTCGATCTGGAGCCGACCATCCAGGAGATCGCCGCCGAGCACGTCCCCTTCCCGATGGAGGAAGTCTACCTCGATTTCGCCATCCAGGGGGGCAACGAAGAGAACCCCGAGTTGATGGATGTGGTGCTGGTCGCCTGCAAGCGGGATATCGTCGACGACCTGCAACTGCTGTTGCTCGACGCCGGCCTGGAGTTGGCGGTGGTCGATTGTGCGGTCTATGCGCTGCAGAATGCGGCCATGCTGGCGCTGGCGGAGGGGGCGGAGGCGGCGGAGGAGGTGGAGGAAGAGCCGCAGGAAGGGGAGCCGCCGGCGGTGGTGCTGGTCAACATCGGTGCCCACATGACCAATGTCAACGTGGTCGGCGGCGTGCGCTCCCTCTTCGTTCGCGACCACTACTTCGGCGGCGAGCAGTTGACCACGATGATCCACGAGGAGTGCGGCTGCGGCTTCTCCACGGCGGAGCGGCGCAAGCTGGCGGGGGAGATTCCCGCGGGGTTGGCGGATCGCTTCTTCGATGCGCTGGAGGCCGAGGTGATGCGTTCGGTCGACTTCTTCTCCTCGCTCTTCCCCGACCGCTCCATCGGCAAGGCGCTGGTCACCGGCGGCGGGGCGCTGCTGCCCGGCCTGCCGGAGGCGATGGCCGAGCGGCTGAAGATGGAGGTGGCGCTGTTCGATCCGGCGGCGGTGTTGCGCGATGCCGCGGGCAAGCCGCTGGCCGGCGGGGCGCGCATGACCCTCGCCGCCGGCCTGGCCCTGCGCGCGCTGGACGGGCAGCCGTGACCTATTTCTGCGAGGCCGCCATCCGCCGCCGGGTGGGGGAGGCTGATCGGCGGGGCCTGCCGGCGGCCGGCGTCGGTCGGCGGGTGGGAGCGGCATGAACGTGTCCCCTCTGATTCGGATCAATCTGCTTCCCTACCGCGAGCTGCGCTGGCGGCTGAAGCTGCTCAAGATGGTCTCGGTCGCGGCCGCGGTCTTCCTCTCGGTGGTGGTGCTGATCGTCACGGTGCATCTGGTCACCCGCAGCCATCTCGACCGCCTGGTGGCCGAGGAGCAGGCGCTGCAGGAGGAGAACCGCCGGCTCAAGCGCAAGATCGGCAAGATCCGCAACATCGACAAGCTGCGTGCCGATGTCGAGGCCAAGCTGGGGGTGATCGATACCCTGCAGGAGGGGCGGTTCCGCACCCTACGCCTGCTGCTGGCCATCTCCCAAGCCATCCCGGAGAATGTCTGGGTCGACTCGATCCGCGACGACGGCAAGCGCTTCTCGATCCACGGCCGGGGGGAGAGCAACAACGTGGTGGCGGAGTTCATGCGGCAGTTGGATGCGTCGCCCAGCTTCGCCAACGTCCGGCTGGATGTGATCCGGCGCAGTGAAGTCGGCGGGGTGCGGGTGCGCAGCTTCGAGCTGTCGATGGAGCCGGTCGACCTCGCCACTCCGACGGAGAAGGGCGGGCGGAACAGGGAGCACAGACGCAGGAGGCGGCGGTGAGGGTCGACGAGCTTCCGCTGGAGCGGCTCGATCCCCTGCGGCCGCTGATCCCCCGGCCGCTGTGGCAGAAGCTGGTCGGGCTGGTCGGGCTCTTCGTGGTGTTGCCGCTGCTCCTCTACGGCCTGCTGGTGTGGCAGGGGATGCTCGATGAGATCGGGCGCGAGAAGCAGAACATCGCCATGCAGCGCACGCTGCTGCAGAAGAACCGCCGGCTGGCCGCCGATCTGCCGCGCAAGCAGAAGGAGTATGCCCGGCTGGAGCTGCAGTTGCGTGTGGCGCTCAACCTCCTGCCGAGAAAGGCGGAGATCCCCGACCTGCTGGAGAGCGTCTCCTGGGCGGGCAAGGATTCGGGGCTGGAGTTCACCACCTTCAAGCCGTTGGGGGAGAAGCCGCAGGGGCTCTATGCCGAGGTGCCGGTCAGTATCGAGATGGGCGGCGACTACAAGCAGTTGATCCGTTTCCTGGCGCGGGTGGGGGAGATGCCGCGGATCGTCAACGTCAACAGCCTCTCGATCCGTCGGGATCAGGGCGATCGGTTGAAGATCAGCGGACGTGTGACCACCTATCGCTTCCTCGAGGAGGAGCAGGGGAAGAAGAAGGGGAAGCGCAAGAGGAAGCGCGGACGAAGGGGAGCGTAGCATGAGCGGGACGACGAGGCTGTTCGCCGCCGTAGGGTGGCTGCTGATGATGGTGACCGGCGCGGGAGGGGCGGCGGCGGCGCAGTTGACCGCGGTTTCGATCCGCGACGAGGCACGGGAGGAGCTGGTGACCATCTCCAGCGACGGCCCGGCTCCCTATCAGGTGTTCGACCTCTCCGGACCGGCGCGGCTGGTGCTCAGCTTCCCCGGTACCTCGGTCGGCGATCTCGCCGCCCCCAAGGGGGGGCGTGTGGTGCGGCTGGTCCGGCTGCGTCAGCAGGGGGCGGATGGCGTGGTCGAGCTGACCCTCGCCCGGCCGGTGCACTACACCATCGAGGAGCGGGGCAACGATCTGCGCATCCATCTGCCGCTGCCGTCGGAGTCCCCGCGCAGAAGGGTGGCGCACATCGACGATCTCGCCGTGGTCGATCAAGGGGAGCACAGCGAACTCATCCTGCGCGGCAGCCATCTCGACCTGCCCTACACCGCGCGCATGGTCAATCACGACATGACCCTGATCCTCGATCTGCCGCATGCGCGCGCCCGGCTGCCACGGGAACACTTCTCCTACTCCTCTCCCTTCGTCCGCGACGTCACCGTCGGCAGCAGCGGCGACCGTGTCCGCCTGGTCGTCTCCCTGCTCAAGCCCGGCATCTCCCACCAGATCGTGGCGACCCCAGGTGCGTTGCGCATCCATTTCGGATCGGGGCGGCTGGGCCACGGCGCAGGCGGGGCGGAGAAGCCGGCGATCGAGGTGGAGGCGGTGCGTTTCAAGCCGGAGGATCGCATCTCCCACGTCGTGCTGACGGTGCGCGGCGGCAGCCCCGTGGTCGACCTGAACAAGAGCGATCGGGCGGTGCGGGTCACCATCCGCGGCGCGAGGCTGCGCAAGGGGCTGGAGCGGAGCATGGATGTCTCCGCCTTTCCCGGTGCGGTGAAGCAGATCGACACCTTCCGCAAGGGCGACGACGTCCGGCTGGTCATCCGCCTGCGCGACAAGGTGAGTGTCTCCACCTTCCAGCGCGGGGATAAGCTGTCGATCAACATCGAGCCGCAGGATCTGGCCATCGCCCGCGCCGGGGTGAGCGGGGTGAACGCCTTCTCCTACACCGGGGACAAGGTCACCTTCGACTTCAAGGATATCGACATCAAGAACGCGCTTCGCCTGATCGCCGAGATGAGCAACCTGAACATCATCATGGCCGACGACGTCTCGGGCAAGCTGACCATGCGGCTGGTCGATGTGCCGTGGGATCAGGCGCTCGACCTGATCCTGACCAGCAAGGGGCTGGGGCAGGAGCGGATCGGCAACGTGCTGCGCATCGCGCCGATCGAGGCGCTGCGCAGCGAGTACAGCTCCCGGCTGGCGGTGAAGCGGGGCTCCGAGGCGCTGGAGCCGCTGATCACCGAGTTCATCACCCTCAACTACACCAAGGTGGCCGACGTCAAGAAGATGATCGACAACGCGGCGGCGGCCGCAGGCAAGGCGGCTGCGGCGGCCGCTGCCGGCAAGAAGGGGGGCGCGGGTGCGCCACCGGCGGCGGGCAAACCGGCCGGAGGCATCCTCTCTCCGCGTGGTTCCATCCTGGTCGACGAGCGGACCAACACCCTGATCGTCAAGGATACCCGGGCATCGATCGACAACGTCAAGCGGCTGGTGGCGGCGATCGACCAGCCGGTGCGGCAGGTGCTGATCGCCGCGCGCGTGGTCGAGGCGAGCAAGGATTTCAACCGCGACATCGGCATCCAGTGGGGCGGCGTCTACAACGCCCAGACTCAGCGTAACTTCCCCGGCGCCATCTCCATCGGCGCGCCGGCGGCGGCCTCGGCCAACGCCGCGGCGATCGCCGGCGGGGGCGGGACTGCTGCGGCAACCAACACCGGCTTCCTGGTCGATCTGCCGGCCGCGGCGGCCAACGGCAGCATCGGTATCTCGCTCGGTTCGTTCAACAACGCGGTCAACCTCGATCTGGCGCTCTCCGCCGCCGAGCTCAACGGCTCGGCCAAGGTGGTCTCCAACCCGCGGGTGGTGACCACCAACCTGAAGCCCGCCACCATCAGCCAGGGGACCAAGATCGCGGTGGTGACCAGCCAGGGGGCGAACAACGCCGCCACCACCGAGTATGTCGATGCGACGCTCAAGCTGACGGTGACACCGCAGATCACCTCCAAGGACACCGTCCTGATGGATGTGACCGTGAGCAAGGATTCCCCGGTCGGCACCAGCGCCAACATCAACACCAAGACGGTGACCACCAGCGTCAACGTCAAGAGCGGCGAGACGGTGGTGATCGGCGGGGTCTACGAGCGGACGCGGGGGGATACGCGGAACTCGGTGCCGGGGCTGGCCTCGATTCCGGTGATCGGCTGGCTCTTCCAGAAGAACGCCAGGATCGACAACAAGACCGAGCTGCTGATCTTCATCACCCCGCAGATTCTGCAAAACACGGTCACGGGAGGCGAATGATGCGAACGATGCGTATCTGCTCCATCGTGCTGTTGCTACTGCTCACCGCCTGCGGCAATGCGCCGAGCGGCGTGGGGGCGGGCACGACGTCGACCACCACGACCACCACATCCACCACGACCACCACATCCACCACGACCACGACCACCACCGTCACCGGCAGCGTCGGCGACGGCCCGATCAGCGGGGCGACGCTCACCTTCACCGACGCCAACGGCACGCTGCTCACCGTCACCGACAACAACACCGGAACCACCGGCACCACCGTCAGCTCGACGGCGACCGCCGGCTACGACGTCACCCTGCCGTCGACCACCGTCTTTCCGGTGACGGTCACCGCCACCGGCGGCACCGATCTGGTGCGCAAGCAGCTGGGGCTGGCCTCGACCGCCCCAACCATGACCACCATGACCTCGCTCATCCTCGACGCCTACAGCACGGTGGCCCATGTCTCTCCACTGACCACGCTGACCGTCGAAGTGGCCAAGGTGCTGGCGGGTGCGACCAGTGCGGCCACGCTCACGGCCGCGGACCTGACAGCAGCCAAGCAGAAGGTGGTCGCAGCGCTCGGGCTGGGGCTCGACGCACTCTCCGCCGATTTCCTGACCACCGCCACCGGCAAGATCTCCACGGCGGACATGGCCACGCTGCTGCAGGCCAACGAAGCGGTGGGGGCGATCATCGACCGGGCACGTCGGGCGACCGCCGGCGCCACCGAGAACTCGGTCGTCGCCACACTGGCCCAGGACCTCTCCGACGGAATCCTCGACGCGCAGCAGAACGGCACCGCCATCGGTACGCAGGAGGCGACCAACCTGCAGCAGGTCCATGCCAACGTTCAGAGCGATCTCTACAGCAGCCATCTGATCAAGCTCGATGCCACCGACATCGCCGGCACCAGCAGTACGGCCGCGCTCGACGCCGCCGGGGTGACCACGCTTGCCTCGACCATCGGGGTGACGCTGACCGCCACCGATCCCTACGCCGCCGATGCGCAGTTGCAGATCAGCTCGGCCGGCGCCACCGCCCGGGCGCCGAAGAGCATCAACATGCTCTCCAACGCCTCCACCGGCCAGACGGCCGACGGCAACGGCAGCTATGCGGTGACCATCCAGGTGCTCAACGCCGGCGCTCCGGTGGCCGGTCAAGTGGTGGGGCTCTCCTGGACCTCTTCAGCCGGAGGGATCGTCACCATCACCCAGCCGGCGACACCGCTGGTCACCGACAGCAACGGCACGGTGTCGGTCACCGTCTCCGACATCAACAGCCAGGACGACACGGTCAAGCTGGCGGCGAGCGTCGGCTCGCTGACCACGCCGAGCGGCAGCGAGCTTTCGCTCTCCTTCACCGGTACCGGCAGCGGCACCAGCGGCGGGGCGAGCACCACCACCACGACCACCGGCGGCAACACCATCGTGCCCGCCCAGGCGACCATCGGCACGGTGGTCGGCAACGGTGCGCTGGTCACCGCCAATGCGACCTCTTACGATCTCTACGCCACGCCCACGGCGATCGATGGCTACGGCACTTGGGCCAGCGGCGTCGATACCGTCCAGCTCCGCTTCTGGCTGCGCGACGGCAACGGCGCTCCGCTCGCCGGGCAGAGCGTCAACTTCAGCGCCAGCGGCTCGCTCGGCGGCGCGCCGCAGCTCTCCCCCTCGGGCATGACCACCCTGACGGACGGCTACGCCACGGTGACCCTGACCGATGCCACCGCCGAGACGGTGACGGTCACCGCCACGGCAGGCTCGGTCAGCGGATCGCAGGCGGTCACCTTCTTTGCCATGAAGCCCAACTCGATCCATCTGAAGAGCGTCAATCCCTCGTCCGCGGTCATCGGCATCAGCGGCGGCAGCAGTGCGACCACGGCGGCGACCATCACCTTTGAAGTGCTCGATGTGAACAACAACCCGGTACAGGGGAGCCACCAGGTCGACTTCAGTATCGTCGGCGGCGGGCTGAACGGCGGTGAGGCGCTCACCGCAGCCTCGGCGACCACGCTCAACGGCGATGTCAGCACTGTGCTCACCGCCGGCCAGAAGGCGGGTACGGTCACCATCCACGCCAGCCTCAACGCGGATCCGACCATCGCCACCGATGCCACCATCACCATCACCGGCGGGCTGCCGGCGGGGAACGCGATGATCCTCTCCGCTCTGCCGCTCAATATCGAGGGGCGGAAGACCCTTGGGCTCACCCAGACGGTCACCGGCTTCGTCTCCGATTTCTTCGGTAATCCGGTGGCGCCCAACATCGGGGTGCAGTTCCAGAGTGACTTCGCCAACATCACCGGCTCGGCGATCTTCACCGATCCGGGATCTGGTACGAAGGCGTCGGCCACGGTCACCTCGGCCGCACCGCAGCCGAACGACGGCACGGTGACGGTGGTGGCGCAGACCACCGGCGGCATCCACAGCAAGATCCTGTCGATCGCCGTCGATTCCGCCGATCCGAACATCATCTACGTGGGCACCGACGGCGGTGGGATCTACAAGACCACCGACGGCGGGGCGAGCTGGCAGCATGTCGGAGTGCCGCTCAAGCCCTTCGGTGCCAACCAGTTCTCCAAGCTGACCGGCACCATCGTGCGCGATCTGAAGATCGATGCCAACAACCATTCCACCCTCTATGCGGCGACCGACCTGGGGCTCTTCGTCTCCACCGATGCCGGGGCGAGCTGGAGCACGCTGACCGGCCGGCGGCGGATCTCCGGGGACATCCTGGGCACGGCCGCAGGCACCGCCCTGGCGATCAACGGTCTCGGGGAACAGTTCAGCTTCCACTTCTCCCACGACGGAAACCGCGCCCGCACGCGGATCTACGTCAACGGTATCGAGGATCGGAACTACATCATGGGCAGCGGATCGATCACCTTCCTGAGGCAGCTCAATGCGGGAGATGTCGTCTCCGCCGACTATGACGCGGTCTCACCCGTCGGGCTGCCGCTCTCCGCCGTGGTGGTCGACGGCGCCACCTACGACGTCAACTACAGCCATGCCGACACCATCTACGTCGGCAGCCTGAGCGACGGCGTCTGGAAGACTACCGACGGAGGAAAGCACTGGAGCAAGGCGTCGACGATGAAGACGCCAGGCCAGAGCTTCAATCTGCGCGTGCTTTCGCTGGCCATCGACGCCTACGACAGCGCGCTGCTCTTCGCCGGCACCGACAACGCCCCCAACGCCCTCGGCGGGCTTTTCGTCAGCGACGACTACGCCACCACCTGGAGCCGGGTCACCGGTACGCTGGCCAATCCGCTCGCCGAGGCGACGGTGCAGACCATCGTCGCCCGCAGTCCCTACGTCTGGATCGGCGGCAAGAACGGCATCCATTACAGCGACAGCTACGCCGGCGCATGGTACGCCCCGACCACCAGTGTCAACGCCAGCGACAAGAACAACCTCGATGTGCGCGCGCTGGCGGTCGATCCCATCGATGGCACGCTCTACGCCGCCACCTTCGGTGACGTGCTCAGGCAGCAGGACCCTTACGGCGGTGTCTTCATGAGCAGTGACCACGGGGCGACCTGGAGCAAGCTGGCCGACCTCGGTACGGCAGCCGGCGCCCATGCGCTCGATGCGCTCGATCTCTACGGTCAGGCGGGCACCGACGTGCTGGTCGCCGGCAGTGAGGGGCGGCTGCTCAGCGTCAGCGCGGATGGCGGAACTAGCTGGACGGCGAAGCCGGGAACGGCTCCGGCCACCCTCGACAATACCCTCTTCGCCACTACCGAGGTGATGCATTCCGGTGTGACGGCGTTGCAGGTGATCCCGCAGAAGGCGACATTCCAGCCGCAGAATGACGGCACCCGGGGGGGCTATACGAGCCAGGATCTCACCACGATCTACAATGGAGAGAGCCAGACCTTCTACATCCGTGTGGCCGACGACCTGGGGAATCCTCTGGTGGGCGGTTCGACCCTGCTGGTGACGGCGACGGCGGGGACGGTCACCGGTAATACCAGCGTGACCATCGGCGGCTCCGTCCACGGTTCGGGGGATTACCAGGTGACGTGGAGCAACGATCTGACCAAGGTGAGCATTCCGGATGTGATCGCCTCCCTCACGGTGAGTGTGACCTCGAACAACGGCACTACCTCATGGTCGACGACGAAGACGTTGCTCAATCCGGTCAACGGCACCGCGCCTGCGGTGACGGACAGCTATTCCACCGTCATTCCGGCCGTGACCTATACGCCGGTCACGGTGACGGCGCAGGGTGGTTCGAACGGTGCCAATGGCTACACCTTCACCGCTGGGGTGGGGTGCAGCAGCCAGATTGACCCCTGCCCCAACGGTTCGCATACCATCACCACCGCAGCGGGGGTTACCCAGGCCACTTTCTACTACCTGAAGGCCACTGCATCGGGGGTGACGGTGCAGGATCAGGTGACGATTACCGACAACGTGACCAGGCAGAACTCGGCGCCAGTGACCGTGTCGATCACCTATCAATGATGATCAGATCGCAAAAAGTCCGTCCGTGGACTTTTTGGCTTCACGGGAACGCGGCCTTCGATTCCCACGCAAGCCCTTGATTTGCGCGGCTGTCCGTGGCCGGGATGAGGGTGTCTTGCGAAACCATCGAATGACGGCTTCGCAGGAAGAGGAAGTCGGAGTTCGATGGCTGGAGCTCCGGCTCA
>RFFX01000073.1 GCA_003696765.1 Zetaproteobacteria bacterium
ACCAACCCCTTCCTGCGGCCGCTGGATGCCGCCTTCCGCCGCCGCATCGCCAAAACGGCGGGGATCGCCGACGATCCCCTGGCCGTGTTCACCTACTTACGCGCACGCAAGGATCGCTGCTGACCAACCACCCCCTACGCCGGACCGATGCAGGCCGCAGAAGCGCCTCCACGGGCCCGTTGCCCGGCCGGCGGCCAAAACCTGGGGCCATCATCCGCCCACCTCACCCACATTGCCCATGGGAGATCGACACGTTGTGGATCAACCTGGTGCCGGGAGCGGGGCTCGAACCCGCACGGGCAAGGCCCTCGAGATTTTAAGTCTCGTGTGTCTACCAGTTCCACCATCCCGGCATTCGGCCCTCCGCCCTCACAGCGCATGGGCCGCCAACCAGTCCCGCCCGCTGCCGAGATCCACCACCAGCGGCACGGAGAGCTCCTCGACCGACTCCATCACCTCCCGCGCCAGCCGGGCGACCCCGTCGGCCTGCCCCTCGGGCGCCTCGATCAACAGCTCGTCATGCACCTGCAGCAGCAGCCGCGCCTCGGGGAAACGGCGGGCGAGCGCGTCGTGCAGCCGGATCATGGCCATCTTGATCAAGTCGGCCGCCGAGCCTTGCAGCGGCCCGTTGATCGCCAGCCGCTCGGCATACTGCCGGCGCATGGCGTTGCGGTCGTGGATCCCGGGCAGTGGGATGCGGTGCCCCTTGATCGTCTCGACGAAGCCATCACGACGGGCGCGCTCCTTGCACGCCTCCATGTAGTCGCGCACCCGCGGGTAGCGGGCGAACCAGGCGTCGATGAACGCCGCCGCCGCCTTGCGGGTGATGCCCAGCTGCCGGGCGAGGCCGAAGGCGCTGATGCCGTAGATGATGCCGAAGTTGATCGCCTTGGCCGCGCGCCGCATCCCGCCGTCGACCGCCGCATCCGCCACGCCATGGATGGCGGCGGCGGTGGCGCGGTGGATGTCGGCACCGGCGCGGAAGGCGTCGATCAGCCCGGCATCGCCGGAGAGGTGGGCCATCAGCCGCAACTCGATCTGGGAGTAGTCGGCGGAGATGAGCAAGCGACCGGGGGGGGCGACAAAGGCGCGGCGGATCTCCCGCCCCTCGGCGGTGCGAATCGGGATGTTCTGCAGGTTGGGCTCGGAGCTGGAGAGCCGCCCGGTGGAGGTGACCGCCTGATTGTAGCTGGTGTGCAGCCGACCGCTCTCCCGGTCGATCTGCCGCGGCAGGGCGTCGCAGTAGGTCGACTTGAGCTTGCTGATGCTGCGCACCTCGAGGATCAGCCGCACCACCTCATGCAGCGGCGCCAGCTGTTCGAGCACCTCCTGCGTCGTCGACCACTGGCCGCTTTTGGTCCTCTTGCCGCCGGGCAGACCCAACCGCTCAAACAGCAGCACGCCGAGCTGACGCGGCGAATGGATGTTGATCTCCGACCCGGCCGTCTGCCGGATCTCCCGCTCCAGCCGCGCGATGCGCGCGCCAAAGCGATCGGAGAGGCGGGCAAGCAGTGCCACATCGAGCGCCACCCCGTGCCACTCCATCTCGGCCAGCACCCCGGAGAGCGGCAGCTCGATCGCGTCGTGCCGCGCCAGCCGCCCCTGCTCCACCAGTTCGTCGCGCAGCCGGCGGCAGAGACGCCAGGCCACCTCGGCATCCTCGGCGGCGTAGGGCAGCGCCCGATCGATCGCCACCCGATCGAAGCTGCGCTGGTTGCGCCCCTTTCCGACCACCTCCTCGAAGGGGATGCAGCGGTGGCCCAGATAGCGCTCGGCAACGTAGTCGAGCTTGGGTGGCTGCCCTCCCGGATCGAGCAGGTAGGCCAACAGCAGCGAATCGTAGCGCACCCCGGCCAGCTCGATGCCGGCACGGCGCAACACCTGCCGGTCGAACTTGAGGTTGTGGCCGCACTTGGCACGCCCGCCATCCTCCAGCAGCGGCGCCAGCCGCGCCAGCGCCTCGCCGCGATCGAGCTGACCGGGGAGCAGCGCCCCCTCCGCGTCGCGATGGCCGAGCGGTAGATACCACCCCTCCCCCGCCTGCACGGCGAACGAGAGCCCGACCAGATCGGCGGAACGGCATGCCAGGCTGTCGGTCTCGCAATCGACCGCGATCAGCTCGGCCTGCTCCAGCGCGGCGCAGAGCGCATCGAGCGCCGCCCGATCGGCCACCAGCCGATCGCTGCGCGCTCCATCGGCTTGGTCGGATCGGGCGACCGTCGCCGCCCCACCGACACCGAAGCGGTGGGCCAGCCGGCGCAACTGAAACCGGTCGAGCAGGGCACCCAGCGCCGCCCGATCGGGCGGACGCCGAGCCAGCTCGTCGAGCGTGCGCGGCAGCGGCACCGCATCGTCGAGCCCGACCAGCCGCCAGGCGGTGCGCGCCCGATCGGCCTGGGCCAGCAGCCGTTCGCGCCGCTTCTTCTGCTTGAGTCCGTCGGCCGCGGCCAGCACCCCCTCGAGCGTGCCGTACTCGGCCAGCAGCGCCGCCGCGGTCTTGGGGCCGATCCCCTCCACGCCGGGGATGTTGTCCGAGCTGTCCCCGGCGAGGGCGAGCAGCGCGCGGATCTGCGCCGGCGGCACCCCCCAGCGGGCACGCACCCCCTCGGCGTCGTACTCCTTGCCGCCGGCGGGGTCGATCTGGCGCACCCCCTCGCCGACCAGCTGCATCAGATCCTTGTCACCGGAGACGATGCTCACCCGCCAGCCACGCGCCCGCGCCTGCCGGGTCAGGGTGGCGATGACGTCGTCGGCCTCGAAGCCGTCGACACAGAGCAGCGGCAGGCCAAGCGCCGCGTTGGCCTCGATCAGATGGGGCCACTGCCGGCGCAGATCGTCCTCCATCGCCAGCCGGTTCTGCTTGTACTGCGGCAGCAGCGCCGTGCGCGCCTTCGACCCTCCCTCGGGGTCGAAGGCCACCGCCGCATGGCTGGGATCGAGCCGCTCGAGCGTGCTCCAGACCATCTGCAGGTAGTTGTGGAGCGCTCCCACCGGCATGCCGTCGGGGCGCTTCATTCCCAGATGCCGGGTGGCGAAGTAGGCGCGGAATGCGAGGTTGCTGCCGTCGAGCAGCGCCAGATGGGGCACCGACGCCCCGTCGCGGGCGCCCCGACTCACGCGGAAGCGGGCGCCTCGTTCAGCAGCGGATCGAGCCGACCGGCGCGATCGAGCGCATAGAGATCGTCGCAGCCGCCGATATGGCGGCCGTTGATGAAGATCTGCGGGATGGTGCGGGCGTTGTTGCTGCGCGCCATCATCTCATCGCGGCGGGCGGGATCGGCCTGTAC
>RFFX01000074.1 GCA_003696765.1 Zetaproteobacteria bacterium
CCGCCGAGGCCCAGGCCTGCCATGAAGGAGGCCACCGTCACCACCACGCCGAGGTTGCCGACGCCGAAGAGCAGGGCGAGCGGCCGCATCCACAGCACCTCGTAGGCCAGCGCGGTGATGCCGGAGGCGAAATAGAGCAGGGGAAGCAGCGCTTGCATCATGCTATTGTCATAGGGGGAGCGATCCGGCCGGCGTCGCCGCGCCCGTTGCCGGTTTAGCCGGGAACCGGGGGCACCGCGACGCCGTGATCGGAAAACAGCCTCGGGACGCCGCCCCTGATTTGCCCGAGCACAAGGAGAACACCAGCCGTGTGCTCCGCCCGCACATGAGCATGTTCGACGCCGTGATCGGGCAAATCAGGAAACCGTAGGGGTCAGTAGGGCCAGAACCAGACCACCGCCGTCACCGCATGGGCGATCCCCAGCGTGACGGTCAGCCCGGCGCTGATCATGTGGGCGACGAACCACTCCCTGCCGAAGAGCGCCATGCCCAGGCCGAGGGCGGCGGTGGCCAGCAGGCCGACCAGCAGCCCCGCGCCCATCCAGAAGAGCACCTCGCGCTTGCTCTGCAAGGTGATCCGGCGCTGCGGACTCTCCTCCTCCTGACCGGCGGTGAAGCGATGCATCATCCGCACCACGCTCCCCTCACCCGAGGAGGGGGCCGCGGCGGCGGCCGACGCGCCCTGCGGCGGCAGCATCGCCAAAAGGAGCGCCAGGAGGGCGGCCGCTCTAGAGCACATCGTCGTCCTCATCCTCATCCCGGTTCCACAGCGCGTGGCGCCAGTAGAGGATCACCATCAGGATCATCGGCGCGAAGACGAGGAAGAAGAGCAGGATGAAGATGACCCATGGCGTGTTGATGGTCACGTGGAGGAAGCGGTAGCTGTCCAGCGCCGATGCCGGCCGGGCGGCCAGCAGGGCGCCGAGCAGCAACATCAGGCGTGTGGCATCGGTCATGGCAACTCCCTGGCACAGCGGAATCCAAAGAAATCGGAGGCGTAGTTGGGGCGTGAATAGTTGCGGTGGTAGGTCGAGGTGGCAAAGGGATCACTCTTCCACGATCCGCCGCGGCGCACGCGGTAGATCGCCCGACCCGCCTTCTCGTCCGGCCCCGCCTGGTAGTCGGGATCGAGATCCTGCGGCCGGAAGAGCTTCGCATCCGCCTTGCTCCCCGGATAGGGGGCGTAGACCGAGGCGGTCCACTCGCTGACGTTGCCGGCCATGTCCATCACGCCGTAGGGCGAGGCCCCCTGCGGATAGCGGTTCACCGGGGTGGTGTGGCGCACCGAGTAGTAGGTGTTCATGGCGTCGGTACGCAGATCGTTGCCCCAGGGCCAGCGGCGGCCGTCGGTGCCGCGCGCCGCCTTCTCCCACTCCGCCTCGGTCGGCAGCCGTTTGCCCGCCCACTTGCAGTAGTCGCGGGCGTTGTACCACGAGACCATGGTCACCGGATGGAGCTCCAACCCGCGCGGGATACGCCCGTCGACCCAGTTGAGTGGCGGACGGTAGTGCATGGCGGCGACGAAGCGGGCGTACTGCGCCTGGGTCACCGGATACTTGTCGATGGCATAACGCTTGAGCACCACACGGTGCTGCGGCCGGTTGCCGATGTTGCTGCGCGGGTCGTCTGTACCCATGAGGAACGGGCCGGCGGGGATGACCACCATCTTGGCCAGCTCCTTCCACCAGGCTTGAGTGAGCAGGGAATCGGCCTCCTCCACGGTGTAGGTCCGCCGCCTGCCCCCGGCCGCCTCGTGCTCGAGCTGGATCTGGATCTCCTCGCCGGCGGCACGGATGTGGCTGGCCATCTGTCTGGGGTCGTAGCCGGCCTTGGCCCGCATCTCGTCCATCCGCTTCGACCCCAGCACCATCACATGGAGCGAGCCGCCGATCATCGCCGCGGCGATGCAGGTGAGCAGCGTGGCCACCGCCACCCGTTTGCGCCGGGCGCGCTCGGCGCCTGAGGCGGGAATCCGCGGTCGTCTCATTCCGCCGGCCGCTCCTCCTCGTCGTCCTCCGGCAGCGGCTCGCTGTCGGCCCAACGCGGCTTCCGTTCGGGATCCCACCCGATCCGGCGGCGGATGATCAGCTCGCCCACCACCCCGCCGAAGGCGGAGAGCTCCATCTGCAGGATGGTGACGAAGCCGAAGAGCTGCCACGGCAGGAGCTCAACCCCCTGCGGCAGGGGATGGGTCATGCTTTCGTAGTAGGCGTAGCCCAGCACCGCCAGGGGGGGGAAGTGGGCCAGATACTTGCCGCCGAAGCCGTAGATCACCCCCACCGCGATCCCCGCGACGAAGGGGACGACGAGCATCATCGCCACCCAGGCAGGCGAGAATGTCTCAAGCCCATAGAACCACTCCAGCCGCACATGGAGCCACTGCATGCCGCTCTGGATGATCAGGCAGCCGACCGGAAAGGCGAAGGCGAAGCGCATCCACTTCGGCCCCCACTGCGGCATCGCCTTGAGCCCGGCCAGCGGATCGTGCGACAGGTGGTCGTCGGATTGCTGCGGCCGTCCCATCTAGTGCTCCGGTTCGGCCGCCTTCCCTTCTTCGGGCGGCTTGCGGCCGGTGAGCTTCTCGTACTCCGCCGCCCGCGCCTGCTTCAGATACCAATCCTTCACCTTGAGGCTGGCGAAGTAGCGCGCCAATAGCCGCCGCTGCTCCTTGGGCAGATGGGCGTAGGAGGGCATGCGGTATTTCGGCTTGAGCCGTGAGGGGAGCATCCGCTGCGGATTCCTCGAGGAGAAGTAGCGGTAGAGCCACTCCTCGCTGCGCCAGGAGCCGATGCCGTCGAGCGCCGGCGCCGGCACGAAACGGGTGATGTTGCGCACACCCCACAGCGAATGGCAGTCGCGACAGCCGAGCCTCCGGTAGAGATCGGCCGCACGCACCTGCAGATCATGGTCGGCGGTGGAGTAGAAGGGGATGGAATCACGCTCCTTCGGCGATTCCGGCGGGAAGAGGAGCGCCTTGCCAAGTGCCACCACGACCACCAGCGCCACGGCGCCGGCGATAAACCGCTCCCCCCGCTTCATCGGCCGATCGGCCGCTGTCGCGTCGCCTCCCTCCCGACGATTGGCACGCCACCGTTGGCTGCCATGCGGATCAACCGAGCCGGGCCTCCTCCTCCCGCTGGCGCAGGATCTCGGCGCGGCGCTTCTCCTGATACTCGGTCACCTCGCGCATCTTGGCGAACTCGGCCGGGTCCATCTTCTTCTCGTCCCCTTCGTCGAAGACCAGATACTTGATATCCTCGTCGAACTGTTCGTTCTTCGCCGCCCAACGAATGCCGAAGACCACGGCGACCAGGATCAGCGCGCCGCTGATCAGCCAGATGTAGATCGTCCAACCATCTTGAAAATCGAAACTCATGTTGTGATCGAATCGCAAAACCGTCGCTTGCATGCGCAAGCTTCCGTCTTGCGCGGCCCTCCATGGCCACGGATGCCGGCTCCTTGCAGAGCCGTCAAAAGAGAAAACCGCCGAGCAGCTGCACCCCGGCGAAGATCGCCGCCGCCACCACACCGAAGGCGATCATGGCGAAGAGAACCCACTCGCCACGCTTGACCCCGGAATCGCGATCCATGCGGTAGAAGCCGACCATGATCCCGACGAAGAGGGCGATCGAGACCATCATGAAGACGAAAATCCCGACGCTGTAGCCGTGGGAGCGCATGCTCTCCACGCCGAGGTCGTAGCGGGCGCCCTCACCGGCCCGCGCCCCGACCGGAACCAGCAGCGCGATCGCGATCGAGAGCAGGCGGTGCATGACGCAACGCTACTCCACTTCTGGCGAAAAAAAAAGCGCCGCCCATGCAGGCGGCGCTTACTCCCCCGGAAAGGCTCCTCCCGATCCTAGAACTTCACCGTTCTCGGATCCTCGGTCCCCTTCTTGTGGTTGTCGACGAACATGCCGTAGACGACCGGTGCCACCAGCGCGATGGTGATCACCAGCAGGCCAACGATTTGCGGATTGTCCAGATCGATCATCGTTGCGATCCTCCTCAGTGCGCTTTCGAATGGTCGGGCTGCCAGGTGAAGTGGGGCAGCCGCTTGACAGCGATCGCCACGGAGAGGCAGAAGGCCAGGATCCAGAAGACGTCGATCGCATACCCCTTGTCCCACCACGGCTGCTTGGCGATCACCGTGCCGTCGGGCTGGATGTTGAAGAAGTTGGCCTTGCCCAGCGTCGGGCCGACGATGGTGTACTCCTCCAGGTCCGCGCCGCTGCGCTGCAGCTCGATGATCTTCGGTGCGATCGCCCGCAGCTGGTTCATCGTGATGTGGTGCTGCTGGCGCTGGAAGGTGTAGGGCGAGTCGAACCGCTCCAGCGTCTTGGTGATCAGCGCCATCGCCTTCTCATCGGCCTGCTCGGGAGTGAGGCTCTTGTCGTGCAGCACTTTCTGCACCTCGGCCGAGTTCATCAGCGTGACATAGTCGGCGAAGATCGCCGCCGTCGGCCGCTGGCCGTAGAGCGGGAAGGTGATGGAGAAGGCGGTCAGGATCGTCAGCACCAGCAGCCCGATGATCGGACGGGGCAGCGGGTTGTTGTTCTCCTTGATCCCACCGAGGTTCTCATGCTCCCAGAGGTACTTGGCCTCCTTGTTCTGGTCCTCGGTGGCCAGGGAATAGAGCGGGTGTGCAAAGGTCCATCCCATGATTGTCGATACCTCCCCTTATTTGAGATTGAGCACGAAATCGATCAGGTAGCGCGCTTCGCTGTCCGGTGCCGGATCGGGTACCTCGGGCGGATAGGCCCGCTCGCCCCGCTCGTAGGCCAGGTACTCCCGATCCCACGCCTCGCGGTCGATCACGTTGCCGTGCGCGTCGGTCTTGCCCCACAGGTAGTTGTAGCGCGGCATGATCGAGTGCGGCTGCACCAGGCGCGGGTTGAAGAAGTGGAGCGTCATCCACTCACGCGAAGAGTTGCGCGCCCCGACATGGAGCAGGTCGGGCGCCTTGCGGTCGGAACCGAAGGTGGTGGGGGACTCGCCGTTGAAGTCGCCGACCACCGGCGGACGGCCGAAGGTCTGCCAGTCCTGGGTCTCCTCGGGCAGCAAGGTGTGGCACCACCAGCACCCCTCGCGGATGAACATGGTCTTGCCGGAGCCGGCCATGAACTGCTGATCGGCCGCCTTGAGCGTCGCATCGACCGTCCACCCCTTGGTCGCAGTGGCGTACTCCACATAGGGCACGCCGGAGGCGCTATCCACCCTGACCAGGAAGACGCCGCCACGCTCCTCCTTCGCCTCGCCGAGCCGCCCCTTGCTGTTGCTCAGGGCGAGCTGCTTGTCCCCCATGATGTTGTCGTGGGTCAACCCGTTGGGGAAGTGGGTGCCCGGCTTGAAGACATATGCCTCGGTCTTGTCGATCGGCTTGCCGGTCGCCGGATCCTTGGTCAGCACCACCTTGATCGGCTTGTCCTTGCCCCGCAGGAAGGGGTCGTAGTAGTTGAAGCCCGACTCCCAGCCGTAGGTGAGCTGCTTCTTGAGCGCCTCTTCGGTCGAGCCGATGCTGGAGATGTCCAGCCCCGGCAGAAAGATGGTGATGAACATCGAGGAGCTGAGCGCCACCCCGAACATCACGCATCCGATCTTGTATTCACGAAATGCCACGGAACTTCCTCCCTTCAGATAATGTTTTCACGTTACCAATGCAATAATCCATCCGCATGGCCTCGGCCTCCGGACCGCCCATCCCCGGTGCGGCCCGGAGGCGGCAGGCGCGATCAGCGCTCGTAGGCCACCTCGGCCGGCTGGCGGCCGACGGGCACCTCACGACCGGCGATCGCCGTCATGTACATGTTGTACATCCAGACGATATTGCCGAAGAAGACCATGCTGCCGCCCAGCCAGCGGACGATCATGTAGGGGTGCTCGGCGATCACCACGTCGATGTAGGGCACCTCGTAGATCTTGGCCGCCCCCTGGATGAGCCCGGCGATGGTCATCGAGGTCCAGTAGAGCGAGAAGCCGATCAACACCATCCAGAAGTGGAAGTTGGCCAGGCTCTTGGAGTAGAGCTTGCGCCGCAGCAACACCTGGACCGCGTAGTAGATCGCCGACGCCTCGGCGAAGGTGGAGAAGCCGAGCAGCGCCAGATGGGCGTGGGCCACGATCCAGCCGGTGCCGTGGATGTACCAGTTGATCGCCCGGGTCTGCTGGAAGCCGCCCTGCATGTTGAGCGGGATGGCCAGGAAGACACCGGTCATGGCGAACTTCACCTCGATATTGGTGACGAACATGGTCCACTTGCCCTGCATGGTCAGCATGATGTTGCACACATAGGCGATGGCCGGCACCAGGATCAGCACCCCCTCCACCGACGCGAAGGACTTCAGCCACTCCGGCAGCGGCGAACCCATCAGGTGGTGGGCCGCCGGAGTGGAGTAGAAGACCACGATCGACCAGAAGTGGAGGTGACCCACCCGGTGCGAGTAGAGCGGATTGCCGGTGATCTTGGGGATGATGTAGTAGGTGATCGCCGCCGCCACCGGGGTGATCAACAGCCCGAGGACGTTGTGGGCGAACCACCAGGTCATGTAGGCCTCGTTCAGACCGGTCAGATGGAACCACTCCGGCAGGTTGCCGATGAGGAAGACGATGATGGTCATGAACATGCAGGCGCCGAAGAACCAGTTGGTGGTGTAGATGCCCTGCGTGCGGCGGTTGAGGATCGTCATCCAGACGTTGAGCGCCCACGGCACCACCATGACGAAGGCGATGTAGAGATCGATCGGCCAGATGTGGTCGGAGTACTCCCGGCCGGAGGTCATCCCCGACCAGAGCAGCGCCAGCGCCAGACAGAGCCCGACGTTGTAGAGCAGGCAGTTCCAGACGCCGAGCTTCTCGCTCCACAGCTTGGTGTTGCCCAACGCCGGGGTGATGTACATCATCGAGGCGGCGAAGGCCATGGCGATCCAGCCGAAGATCACGGCGTGGACATGCACCTGACGCATATGGCCGAACTGCAGCCAGTAGACGTTGTGGTAGAAATCGGGGAAGGCCAGCTTGGCCGCGTTGAACGACCCGAGCCCCGTCCCGATGATGAACCACGCGATGGACGAGAAGGCGAAGAAGATCGCGCTCGTCCCCTGCGGGATCTCCTCCTCTTTGGCAAACAGATACTTAAGCATGCATCACTCCTTTTGTCGTTTCTTTCAGGATCTCACACGGAACCGGCGGACAGCACGACGAACCTCAGTCGTCGTGCAGCTCCTCGTCATGCTGGCCCGGCATCAGCAGATACCAGGCGAACCACATGCTGGAGAAGGCCAGCAACACCCCGAGAATCGATGCAATCGTTCCCATTCTCTCCTCCTACTCCTTCTGGAACCCTTCGATGACCGCATGCAGCTTGAAGGTGTACTGCATGATGATGCAGAACGCCACCCCGAAGATGATCATGATCCAGTCTGCAACCCCCTGATAGTTGAGGATGCTGTATGGATCCGTCCCCCACAGACCCGCGGTGTCCCACGGTGCACGCCCCACGGCCAACAGGAACGCACAGGTGAACACCGAGCCGTTGCCCATGCCGGTCGTCATCCCCAGGACGATGATCAGCCATATCGAACCCTTCATTCAGCCCTCCTTTTCCCTTGGTATGCCATCCAATGAATCCACGATGAATGGATTTTAATCAAGCCGGCGAACACTAGGACCGCGCCATCCGACTTGTCAACACCTCCCCCCGCCATTCAGACCGCCACCGGCGCCTTGATGTGAGGGTGGAAGCGATACCCCTCCAGTCGGAAGTCGTCGTAACCGAATGAGAAGAGATCGGTCACCCCCGGGTTGAGCACCATGCGCGGCAACGGACGGGGGGTGCGCGTCAACTGCAACCGCGCCTGATCGAGGTGGTTGCGGTAGAGGTGGGCATCGCCCAGGGTATGGATGAACTCGCCCGGGGCCAGACCGGTCACCTGCGCCACCATCATGGTCAGCAACGCATAGGAGGCGATGTTGAACGGCAGCCCGAGAAAGATGTCGGCGCTGCGCTGGTAGAGCTGGCAGGAGAGCCGCCCCCCGGCGACGTAGAACTGGAACAGGGTGTGGCAGGGGGGCAGCGCCATGCGCGGGATCTCGGCCACGTTCCACGCCGAGACGATCAGCCGCCGCGAGTCGGGGTTGCGACGGATCTGCTCCACCACCCCGGCGATCTGATCGATGGTGCGACCATCCGGCGCAGGCCAGGAGCGCCACTGCACGCCGTAGACCGGCCCCAGCTCGCCCTCCTCGTCGGCCCACTCGTCCCAGATGGAAACCCCATGCCGCTTGAGGTAGGCGATGTTGGATGAGCCGCTCAGGAACCAGAGCAGCTCATGGATCACCGACTTGAGATGGATCTTCTTGGTGGTGACCAGCGGAAAGCCCTGCTGAAGATCGAAGCGCATCTGGTAGCCGAAGAGCGATCGGGTGCCGGTGCCGGTGCGATCCGGCTTCTCCACCCCCTCGTCGAGCACCCGGCGCATCAGCTCGAGATAGGCCTGCACGCCCGCTTCCCCCGCGCCCGCCCCGATCCTAGCCTGCGCGCGTCGCCCTGAAGATCACAAGGAGGCCACCCATGCGCGCCATGCTATCCATCTCCCTGCTCGTTTGCATCGGGATCGCACTCCCCCCCGCCCCGGCCGGGGCCGCCCCCGGGGTGCGCGACCGAATCGTCGCCCGCTTCATGGAGCTCGACACCGACCACTCCGGTGCCGTCTCCCTCGACGAATACATGGCCATGGTCGCCCAACGCGCCGAGGAGCGCTTCCGGGCGATGGACACCAACCACGACGGCGTAGTCGACCCGGAGGAGCGCGCCGCCTTCTGGCGGAGGGAACAGGCGCGCTGGTACCGTCTCGATCGATGATCGGATCGCAAAAAGTCCGTCCGAGAACGTGTTCGCCTCAGGGGAACAACGACGGGCGCGGCCATGGAGCGAGGCGGTGCGATCGGATTCCGCCCCGGTGCCCCGTGCCCCCACCGGGCACGACGGCGAACCGTCACCCCCGCCGCATCGACTCCGCCCCCCGGATGTGGCGGAGGTGCTCCTCCGCCTGATCGGCGATCCCTTCGGCCGACAAGCCGAAACAAGAGCGCGCGTAGCGGTGGCCGCCGGTGGTGTGGAGGAAGGCGTCGTCGGTGCCGAGGAGGCGCAACCGCCCCCGCATCGGGCCGCGCCCGGCCAGCCACTCGGCGACGGCCCCGCCGAGCCCTCCCAGCCGGCTGTGCTCCTCGGCCACCACCACGGCGTCGTACCGGGAGAAGATCGACTCCAGCCGCTCCCCATCGAGCGGCTTGACGGTATGAAAGCCCTCGACGGCAGCGGAGATCCCGCGCCGCTCCAGCAGCCCGGCCGCCTCGATCAGCACGGAAAGCAGCGTACCGGTGCCGATCAGAGAGAGGTCGCGCCCCCGACGTAGCGGGCGGGCCCGGCCGAGCCGGAACTCCGGTGCGTCGTCGGTGACCACCGGCTCCCCCTTCTTGCCGATCCGGATGTAGGCCGGCCCGCGCCGGGCGAGCAGCGCCCGCAACCCTTGCCGCAGCTCGGGCGCATCGGCCGGTGCGAAGACGGTCATCCCGGGAAGCACCCGCATGACGGCGAGATCCTCGCAGGAGTGGTGGGTCGGACCGAGCCGGGCGTAGGTGAGGCCGGCGCCGGCGCCGACGATGACCACCGGCAGGTGGTGGTAGCAGAGATCCACCCGGATCTGTTCATAGCAGCGGTAGGTGGTGAACGGAGCGATGGTGTAGACCACCGGCCGCAGCGCGGAGAGCGCCATTCCGGCGGCCATCCCCATCATGTTGCCCTCGGCGATGCCGCAGTTGAAGAAACGGCCGGGGCAGTGCTGCTTGAACCGGTCGAACATCCGGTTGCCGATATCCCCCGACAGCAAGACGATGGAGGGATCCTCCCCGGCCAGCCGGGTGAGCTCGTCGGCGAAGGCGTTCCTCACCCGCCCGCCCCTCCATCGAGCTCGGCCAGCGCCGCCTCCAGCTCCTCCCCGGTGGGGATGCGGTAGTGCCAGTTGTTGTCGTCCTCCATGAAAGTGACCCCTTTCCCCTTGACGGTGCGGGCGATCACCGCCACCGGCCGGCGCGCGCCTGCCGCATCGGGCAGAAGCCGCCAGATCCCGGCCAACGCCGCCATGTCGTGGCCGTCGATCTCGACCACCCTCCAGCCGAAGGCCCGCCACTTCTCCGCCAATGGAGCGAGCGCCAGCACCTCATCGCTGCGGCCGGTGGCCTGCCAGCGGTTGTAGTCGACGATGACCATGAGATGACCCAGCCGCTGTGCCGCCGCGGTCATCGCCGCCTCCCAGACGCTCCCCTCGTTGCACTCGCCGTCGCCCAGCAACGCCACCACCCGATAGGGGAGCCGCCGGATACGGGCGGCGAGCGCCATGCCCAGCGCGATGGGCAGACCGTGCCCGAGCGAGCCGGTCGCCGCCTCGACGCCGGGCACCTGCCCGGGAAGGGGGGGATGCTCGGCGAAGATGGCGCCCTCTCCGCCGTACTCCCCCAGTCGTGCCTCGGGAAAGAAACCGCGCAGGGCCAGCACCTGGAAGAGCGCCGGCGCGCCGTGCCCCTTGCTGAGCACGAACCGGTCGCGCCCGGGGTCGTCGGGTGCCTCGGGAGGGATGCGCAATCCATGGAAGTAGGCGGAAACCAGGATGTCGACGCAGGAGAGGCAGGAGCCCAGATGAGGGGTGGAGCTGCGGTGGGCGTTGATCACGATGCGGCGGCGAATCTCCCGCGCGATCTCTTCCAATCCGGCGGGGCTCACGGCTTGTGGATGTACTCGTCCGGCATCTCCAGGAGCACCGACTCCCAGCGGTCGACCCAGCCGATCACCTGCGCGACGCCCCGCTCCAGCGGAATCCGATCCTCCCAGCCGAGTGCCCGCAGCTTCGTGCTGTCGAGCAGGTAGGCGCCATCCTTGCCCGGCCGCTCGGGGGCGGGCTCGACCACCTCGTCGAACGCCGCACCCATCATCCGGCAGATACGCTCCACCAGCTCCCGGATGGTCACCACCTGCCGGGTGGCGATGTGATAGATCTCCCCAGGCTGGGCATCGCGCATGATCCGCAGCGTGGCGCGGCAGACGTCATCGATATGGATGAAGGAGCGGCGGGAACGGCCGCCTCCGTCCAGCCGCAGACGCTTCCCCTTCCGGATGGAGAGGATGGTCTTGGGGATGATCCGGTAGAGCTGCTGCCCCGGTCCGTAGACGTTGGCCGCGCGCGTGAAGAGGACGGGAACGCGCCAGAGGTCGAAGCAGGCTTTGAGGTGCATGTCCGCGGCGGCCCGGGATACGGCATAGGGGGTGCTGGGGCGATACACGGTTCCCTCCCGCACCTCCCCCTTGCAGTCGCCGTAGACCTCGGGCGTCGAGATATGGATGTACCGCTTCAGAAAGTCGCAGCGGCGCAACACCTCGTGCAGCCGGGCGATGGCGAGCACGTTGGTCGTGTACCAGTGGTCGGGATGCTCCCAGCTCTGGGCCACCATGCTCTGCGCGGCGAAGTTGACCACGTAGTCGGGGCGGAATTCGTGGATCAGCGCCGCGATCTCATCGAGATGATGGTTGAGATCGTAGCGGTGGAAGGAGAACGGCGCATCGTGCCGCCGCCATCGGTAGGGCAGGAAGGCCTCGTGCGGCTGGGGCGAGCGGCTGACGCCGACCACCGCATACCCCTCGGCCAGCGCCGCATCGACGAAGCTGGCGCCGGAGAAGGAGTTGCTGCCGAGTACGAGGATGCGCCCGATCACGCCGCCCCCTCCCGTCGTCCGTCAGACATGATGGTTTCGCAAGCAACCATCATCGCGGGCACGGACGGCCGCGCAGATCAAGAGCTCGCGTGGGCAAGCGATGGATTTGTACGGGGATCGAAGAGCGCGCCCCTCGATCCCCGTCAAGCAAAAAGCCCACGGATGGACTTGTTGCGATTCCATCAGGCATAACCCAGCAGGGAGAGGACGTCGTGGAACCGCTCGTCGAAGAGCTCGTCCAGCCCCTGCTCGATCCGGTCGAGCGATTGCATGCTCTTCGGGGTATGGCCTGATTGGCTCTCGATGAAGACCCGGATCCGGTCCATGCGGATCTCCTCGTCGGGGGTGAGAAACCGGGCGAGGCGCACCAGCTCCCGTTCGGTATCGCGAATCAGCGACTCATAACGAAACAGGCAATGGGCATGGTCGGCCGAGCGGGCCAACCATGAGGCGACGTTCTCGACCCAGTTGCCCATCCCCATCGCCTTCCACCTCGGATCACCCATGTTCTGAATGAACGCCCTGGCATAGGCCGCGTCACTCTCGATCTCCATCGTCTTCTCGTCCTTGTGGTACTGCAGACAGCTCAACAACACATCCTTCGGATACCGGCAGAAATAGATGATCCCCGCGGTACGGGAGAAGTATGGATGTTGCGGGGAGAGGACGAAATGACTCTTGCACAGAATCGAACCGTCGTAGTTCTCGTTCAGCCCCCGACCCATCGGCAAGAGCTCATGCAGATCGGGGCAGACCTGGCGGACCATCTCGTCCCCGAATATTCCGGTCAGATAGTAGCTGATGAACCGCCGCATCCACGAGTTCCCGGAACGGGGGTAGCTTGCCACCCAAACGACATTCATGATGAAATCGCAAAAATTCCCTCCATGGACTTTTTGCTTGGGCGGCGATCGAAGAACGCGGTCTTAGATCGCCTTACAAATCAATCGCTTGCTTACGCAGACCCTTGATTTGCGCGGCCGTCCGTGGCCGCGAATGCCGGTGCCGCAACAAAGCGGCGCCGTGCCTCAGCCCCCATCGCCATCCACCACCGCATGCCGCATCAAGGTGGTGTGCAGCTCGTCGGTGGAGAGCGGCGCATTGCCCAGCCGCCCCACCTGGATGGCGGCGGCGAGGGATCCGATGCAGGCGGCCTCCCAGATATCGCCGCCCACGGCCAGGGTCATGGCGGCGGCGATGAGCAGGCTGTCCCCGGCACCGGCGACGTCGCGCGGTGCGCGGTTCAACGCCGGGATACGGTCGGTCTGCCACTCGCTGCTGCTCTGGATGCAGGCATGGACCAGCACCCCCTCCTCGCCGAGCTTGAGCAACACGTTGCGCGCCTGCGCCCGACGGCGCAGCTGTTCGGCCAGCACCACCAGTCCATCCTCATGGTTGCGCGTACTGATCCGCGCCTCCGCCTCCGTAGGGGTGATCAGCTCCATCCGGCGAAAGCGCCCGATATCCCCGATCTGGGAGGAGGACTGGCTGTCAGCGGCCATCATGACGCCAGATGCGGCGGCACGGTCGATCGTCCAGTCGACCAGCGCCTGCGGCAGGCAACCGTAGTTGAAGTCGGAGAAGACCAGAAGATCGCAATCGGCCAGGGCGCGCCGGAGCCGCTGCTTCATCCGCTGCTGCAGACGGGAGGAGATCGGGCTCTGGTGAAGGTGGCTGACGCGCAGCAGACACTTCCCCCGGCTGCGGTAGCGCTGCTTGAGGGTGGTGGGACGGCTGTTGTCCCGGAGCAAATGGCAACGGACCTGCATCCCCTCCAGCCGGCGCCGGGCAAAACGGCGCACGGCGTCGTTGCCGGTCACCGACACGAAGTCGGTATGCGCCCCCAACCCGGCGGCGTGGCCGGCGACGATCCCCGCCCCGCCGACGAAACGGACGGAGTCGATCGGGGTGACCACCACGGTGGGATCCTCCTGCGACATCCCCAGCGGCTGGCAGGTGATGTACTCGTCGACGATCAGGTCGCCGAAGACGCAGACACGCAAGCCGGCGAAGGAGCGGATCAGCTCCGCCAACCCCTCGACCGTGATGCCGTGCCGCTCCATGAAATCCCGCGGCAGCCGGATGGCCGGGCGCTCGGCCAGGGTGAACTCCTGCCGGATCAGATCGATGGAGGAGAAGACCACCTCGCCGGAGCTGAAGAGCAGCACCCCGCCGTAGCGGTCGACGGCGGCCTGCTCGACGTTGTACCGCCCCTCGTACTCCCGCCCCTTGACCACCACATCGGGGCGGAGCCGCCCGATCACCGCCTCGACGGCCTCGTCGAAGATGAATGCCTCGTCGACCCAACTGATGCTCTCCACCCCCTCCAGCCGCAACTGCTGCGGCACGTGGGCCCCCTCACCGGCGATGCGGTCGCTGGCCACACCAACGATCAACCGATCCCCGCACTCCCGGGCGAAACGAAGCAGCCGAAGGTGGCCGGGATGGAGCACATTGAAGTTGCCCGAGACGAAGACGCTCTTCGGCCGGGACACCGCCTACCCCCCCTCCCCGCCGCCGCGGGCCAGCCGCCGCGCCAGCATGTGGCCGACGACCAGCTGGAGATCCTCGGCCAGCTGCATGTCGTCCACCGGGAAGTGGACGACGACGTCGGCCAGCTCCCGCGCACGACCGCCGTCGAAGCCGACGATGGCGGCGCTCTTCGCCCCCAGCGCCCGCGCCCGATCGATGGCCCGGACGATGTTCTCCGAATCGCCGCTGCCGGAGAGGGCGATCAGGAGATCCCCCCGCCCGGCCTGCGCCGCCAGCTGCCGGGCGAAGATCTCCTCGTAGGCGACATCGTTGGCGATGCAGGTGACCAGCGCGATGTTGGCGCTGAGCGCATCCGCCCGCACCGCAGGCACGACGGGGGCGTAGAGCAGATCGTTGGCGATATGGACGGCGTTGGCCGCACTGCCGCCGTTGCCGCAGAGAAAGATCCGCCCCGCCCGCAGGCGCGTCTCCTCCACCGCACGGGTCAGCGCCATCAGGCACCCCCAGTCGAAGCCGGCGAGCAGCGCGCTCAGCCGATCGGCGTAGCTCCGGTAGAAGGTGGGCATCGGACTACCGGATAGCGAGGCGCTTCATCACCTTCAGGTTGTAGCACCCCTCGTCGTCACGCAGCCGCCCCGCACGCCAGGCCCCGGCGATCTCGTCGATGGCGTCGGCCACACACTTGCGCGGTCGGAACCCGGTCGCCAGCAGCTTGTCGGAGTTGACCCGGTAGGAGCGGGGATCGTTGGAACCGGTCACCACGATCTCCGCCGGGATCCGCTCGGCCACCATCTCCGCGATCGAGAGGATCGAGAGGTTCTCGAAGCCGGCATTGTAGATGCCGCGCAACTCCGGGTGGTCGAGCAGGAAGAGATAGAGGTCGGTGATGTCGTCGATATGGATGTTGGGGCGGGTCTGCCCGCCGCCGAAGACGGTGATCCGCCCGCGGGCCAGCGCCTGCACGGTCAGCATGTTGACCGAGACGTCGAGCCGCATGCGGGGGGAGAGGCCGCATACCGTCGCCGGCCGGACGATCTGGACCACCATGCGATCGGCGTAGCTCAACAGTACCCGTTCGGCGACCATCTTGGTCTTGTTGTACTCCGAGATCGGCGTCAGCGGAACCGTCTCGGTCACCTCCGCCTCCTGTCGCACGCCGTAGACACTGCCGGAGGAGGCGTAGATGAAGCGCTCCACCCCGCAGCGGACCGCCCGGTCGGCCAGCTGCATGGTGGCCAGCGCCCCCACCTCCCAGGTCAGCTTGGGATCCAGATCACCGCAGGGGTCGTTGGCCACCGACGCCAAGTGGATGACCGCATCCACCCCGTCGAGCGGTACATCACCGCTTTGCCGCAGGTCGCACGGCACCACCGTGAGACGGGGGTGCTCCGGCAGATGGTTGCCGAACCAGAGGGCATCGACCACCGTCACCCGATGGCCTGCGGCGAGCAGTTTGGGGACGAGGACGCTGCCCTTGTAGCCGCATCCTCCGGTGACGAGTATCCGCATCAGGCCAGAAGCTCCTTGATCCGCGAGACGAGGTATCGGGCGAACGGGACCGCGCAGGTGAAGGCGGGGGAGACCGCGTTGAGCACGTGGAACGAACCCTCATCGCCCTCGAAGCGGAAGTCCATCTCCAACCGGTTGCGGCGGAGATCGACCAGTTGCGCCCGGATGCCGGGACGCCCCCAGCGGCGGAAGTCGCCCTCGCCCACCCCCGCAAGCATGCGTGAGGCCAAGGCGGTCAGGCGGCGGCGCGAACATTTGCGCAGCTCCGCGCACGCCAGCCTGCGGAAACCGAACCGGTTGCTGCAGAGAAGGGCGATCTCCCGCCCCACGATGGTGAGCGCCTCCCCCGGACGGAAGTTCTCCAGCCCGCGGTAGTGCTCGCGCCAGAGGGCGGGCAGTGCGGTCGGGCCGATCTTGCAGCGGCCGCGCACATCGACGGTGAAGTGGACGCCGAGGAAGGGGTAATCGAGGTCGGGAACCGGGTAGATATTGGTCCGCACCGGCGCGAACCCCTCTCGGGCGTAGAGGTAGAGCCCCTTGAAGGGGAGGATGCAGTGGCCTTGGCAGAAGCCGTACTCCCGCGCGATCCGGTCGGCATGGAGGCCGGCGGCGTTGACCACATATCCCGCATCGAAGGGGCCGCGCGAGGTGTGGATCCTTTTTCCCCGACGGGAAAGAAATGCCGTCTCCAGATGGATGGCCACCCCCGCCGCATCCGCATCCGCGGCGAGTGCCGCCATCGCCGCCGACGGATCGATGGTGGCGGTCTGCGGGGCATAGAGCGCACACCCCGCGGTGCGTACCCGCGGCTCGACCTCCCGCGCCTCCTGTGGGGTCAACCGCTCCAGCCGGACCCCGTTGGCCCCCGCCCGCCGCAGCAGCTCCTCCATCACCGGCAGCTCGCCCGCCCCGGCGGCGACGACCAGCTTGCCGCAGCGGTTGATCTCCAGACCGCGCTCCAGGGCGTAGTCGCTCCACCAGCGGTTCCCCTCCCGGCAGAAGCGCGCCTTGGCGGTATCGGCGCCGTAGTAGAAGCCGGCGTGCAGCACACCGCTGTTGCGGCCGCTGGCGTGCAGGCCGCATGCGGGCTCCTTCTCGATCACCGCCACGCTGCAGTCGCCGAAGCTCCGCTTCAGCGCCAGAGCGAGCGCCAGCCCGATCACCCCTCCCCCGACGACGAGGAAATCGACACGCCGGACCCCGCTCATCCGCCCGGAAACTCCCGTTCCGCCTTGCGCAGGGCATCGATCGTGCCGATGTCCCGCAGGTAGTCGTCGTTGTGGAAGGCCTGCATTCTCCCGAGGAGCTGCGGCAGGAGGTGGCGGCTCAGATCGGGGCAGGGGACGCCCACGGCGCGGATCCGGTCGAGGATGTCGGGCTCGAACAGATAGACGGCACCGTTGGCCAGGTTCCCCGGCGGATCGGCCACCTTCTCGTGGAGGGCGGTGACGATGCCGCGCCGGTCCAGCTCGACGATGCCGCAGCTCTGGGGGGTGTCGGTATGGAAGGTCATCATGGTGGCGACCACTCCGGGCGGACGGGCGCGGTGCGCCCGGACGAACGCCGCCAGATCGAAGCGGGTGAGGTTGTCGGCGTGGGCGACGAGAAAACTCCCACCCCGGCAGAAGTCGGCGTTGGCCAGGAGGGTGCCCGCCGTCCCCAGCAGCCGCGGCTCGTGGACCAGCTCCACCCGGTCGCGCCAACGGCAGGAGGCGACGTGGTGGACCACCTGATCGGCGAGGTAGTGGGTGTTGACCCGCACCCGATCGACCCCCTGGTCGAAGAGCAGCCCGAACCAGTAGTCGAGCAGCGGGACACCGTGGATCGGCACCAGACACTTCGGAATCCGCTCGGTGATCGGGCGCAGCCGGCTGCCCACCCCCGCCGCCAACAGGAGGGCGCGCAGGCCGCGGCTCACGCCGGCGCGCCCCGCCCCGGCGGCTGACAGAGCGGGCAGAGGAAACTGCTGCGCCCCTCCTGCCGGATCCGGACGATCCTTCCCCCACCGCAGCGGGGGCAAGCGCCCCCCTCCCTGCCGTAACAGCGGAACCGGTGGGCGAAATAGCCCGGCTGGCCGTCGCTGCCGACGAAGTCCCGGATGGTGCTGCCGCCGACGGCGACGGCCTGCGTCAACACCGAGCGGATCGCCCCCGCCAGCCGCGCGCACTCCCCGGCATCGAGCGCACCCCCCGGGCGGCGCGGATCGATCCCCGCGGCAAAGAGCGCCTCGTTGGCGTAGATGTTGCCGATGCCGGCGACGATGCGGCCGTCGAGCAGCAGCGCCTTGATGCTGCGCCTGCGCCCCCGCAACACCTCCTGCAGCCACGTCCCGGTGAAGGAGCGCTCCAGCGGCTCCGGCCCGAGCCGGCACAGCAGCGGGTGGTCACGCCACCCCTCCTTCCCGACGACCAGATCGACCAGCCCGAAGCGGCGGGGATCGGCAAAGCTCAAAGCGGCGCCGTCATCGAGATCGACACGCCAGTGCTGATGGGCGGGAGCGCCCCCCCCCGGCGGCAGGATGCGCAGGCAGCCGCTCATCCCCAGATGGCAGAGCAGGCCTGCGCCGTCGGTCTCCAGCAGCAGGTACTTGGCGCGGCGGCGGACGGCGGTGAAACGGCGGCCGACCAGCCGCTCCTCCATCCGCTCCGGCCACGGCCGGCGGAGCCGCATCCCGCTGCAATGCACCGCCACGATCCTCCGGCCGGGCAGATGGCGCTGAAGCCCACGGCGCACCGTCTCGACTTCGGGCAGCTCCGGCATGGCGCGAAGGTAGCCCGCACGGGAGCGCGGATGCAAGCACGGTTGCCAACGATGCGGCAGAGCGATTATGGTTGCCGGATGGATGATGGTGTTCTTGCGAAACCACCATTCGCGACCAGGACGGTCGCACATAACCGGAGCTTGCCCAGGCAAGCGCCCCCGTTTCTAGGCCGCGTGATCGAAAAGCGTACTTCGATCGCCGTCGTGCAAGAGATCCTCGGAGGGAGTTGATGCACCCTGATCATGGACGGTGCTGATCGGATCCTGACTGGTGAGCGCTTCCCGCTCCTGGCCACCTTGGACGACGCGGAGCTGGCCGGGTTCCGCCGTGCGGCGCGCCGGATTGCGGTGTGCGCCGGCGAACGGCTGCTGGAGGAGGAGAAGCGCAACGACGACCTCCACCTCGTCGCCTCCGGCCGGATGGTGGCCCAACGAACCCACCGGGGACGGCAGATCCCGATCGGGTTCATCGGCCCGGGCGATATCTTCGGCGAGCAATCGCTGCTGCAGGACCGGCGGACCACCGCCTCCATCCACGCCGAATCGGCGGGCGAGGTGTGGCGGGTGCCGGGTCGGCTGGTCCGGCGGCAATACGACGGCAACGGCCGCTTCCGCCGGGCGGTCGACCTGGTGATGGAACGGCGGATGGTCCACACGGCACTGGCGCTCAATTCGCTCTTCTCCGTCCTGCCGGCGGAGGTGCGGCAGTCGATGTACCACACAGGAACCATGGTACGCTTTCCCGCGGGGGCGGAGCTGCAGCGTCAGCACGACCGGGACATCCGCCGCTCCTACCTGCTGCTCGAAGGGGAGGCAGTGGGAAGCATCACCCTCTCCGACCCGCCGGGACGGGTGGTGGAGGTGGCCCGTTTCGGCCCGGGGGATCAGGTGGGGGAGATCGCGGTACTCGACGTACCGGAGCGGATCATGACGGTGACCGCCCACACCCCGCTGACCACCTTCTGTATCAGCAACGAGACCCTCCACACCTTCCGCATGGGCAACATCGACTTCGCCCTCGCTCTCTACGAGAACAGCCGCCGGCTTCTGCAGCGCCAATGCGACCTGCTCGCCGGGACGACCGGCATCGACCGGGCGCGTAGGATGACCGTCGATCGCCTGGTCCCCTTCGACCGCTACTGCGACCCGCATCAGCGCAAGGCGCACCCCCTCCTGTGACCCCGACGATGGAGCACCCCCACGCGGCGGAGCTGGAGATCCGTCAACTGCGGCGCACCATCGACGCCATGCGCAGCGCGCTGGAGCAGGCCCATGAGGAGGGGAGGGCGGCGGTGGAGCGGGCGCGCAGGGAGGCGGAGCAGGAGCACAAACAGCTCAAGGCGACCATCGCCGCGCTGCGCGACCGGCTGGAGGAGTCGGAGGCGGCGCGAAAGGAGGCGGTGGAGGCGGCGCTGCGCGATGCGCGCCGGGAGAACGCCCAGCTCAAGACGACCGTCACCGCGCTGCGGGAGCGGCTCGAGGCCCAGGCGGTGGAGCAGACCGAGGCGGTGGAGCAGGTGCGCAGGGAGGCGGCGCAGGAGGCGGTACAACTGAAGGAGACGATCACCCGCCAGCGGCGGGAGATGGAGCGGATGCAACTGGAACACGAGATGGAGCGCGAGCGTTGCGCCCGCGACAAGCGAGACGAGATCACCCAGCTGCAGGAGACGATCCGGGCGCTGCGCGCCCGCCTCGAGGACCATGCTTCGTTCGACTGAGGAGGAGGCGTTGTCGTCGGGAGGGCTGGGGATGGCCGCCCAAGAGCGAGGCGCCGCGGCCGCGGAAGGGGGTGGTGCGATGCGCTCGGAAGGAAGCGCGGGAGGCAGACGGCCTCCACGAGCGGGCGAATCGAGGGCGAATCGACCATGACGGCGCCATCGACGAAGCGGAGGAAACGGCGGCGGAGCCAGAAGGAGCGGCTGCGCCAGCTCGAGGTGCTGCTGAAGATCTCCTCGCTGCTCTCGGCCAAGGAGTCGCTCGACGACATCCTGGAGACGCTGCTGCAGATCACCAACGAAGAGATCGGTGCCGAGCGCTCCTCGCTCTTCGTCCACGACGACCGCACCGGCGAGCTCTACTCGCGCGTGGCGCAGGGCAACTACCGGCGGGAGATCCGCATCCTCGACACCAGCGGAGTGGCCGGCCACGTCTTCCAGACCAACGAGGCGATGATCGTCGACGACGCCTACGACAACGAGTACTTCAACCCCGAGGTCGACCAGCAGACCAACTTCGAGACCCGCTCGATCCTCTGCGTGCCGGTGCGCGACGGCAGTGGCGAGGTGCTCGGCGTGGCCCAGGCGCTCAACAAGATCGACGGCAAGTTCACCGAAGAGGACAAGGAGTATCTCGAGCTGATGACCGCGCAGGCGGCGCTGGCGCTGAAGAACTCCCAGTTCGTCGAGCGGATGGAGGAGACCCGCCGTCAGGAGATGGAGTTCCTCGACCTGGTGAGCAAGCTGACCAGCGAGATCGACATCGGCGTGCTGCTGCAGAAGGTGATGAGCGAGGCGCGGCGCATGCTCAACGCCGAGCGCTCCACCCTCTTCATGAACGACGAGCAGACCGGTGAGCTCTGGAGCGAGGTGGGCGAGGGCGAGCACAAGACCGAGATCCGCTTCCCCAACCATCTGGGCATCGCCGGTGCGGTCTTCACCACCGGCGAGAGCGTCAACATCCCCTACGCCTACGCCGACCTGCGCTTCAACCCCGCCTTCGACCGCCAGACCGGCTTCTTCACCCGATCGATCCTCTGCGTGCCGGTGACCAACAAGCAGGGGAAGATCATCGGCGTCACCCAGGTGCTCAACAAGCGGGGCGGCCCCTTCACCGACGAGGACGAGTCACGGCTGCGCGCCTTCACCGCGCAGATCGCCATCGGGCTGGAAAACGCCAGCATGTTCAGCAACATCCAGCGGATCAAGAACTACAACGAGAGCATCCTCGCCTCGATGTCCAACGGGGTGCTGACCATCGACGCCGAGGGTACGGTGGTCACCGCCAACCGCGCGGCGCTGCGCATCCTCAGAACGGAGGAGGCGGAGCTGATCGGGCGCCCGTTCCGGGAGTTCTTCTGTGGCGGCAACCGCTGGGTGGCCGAACGGATCGAACGGGTGATGCAGACGCGCGAGCAGGAGCTGGCCATGGATCACGAGATCCACTTCGGCGGCGAGGAGATCTCGGTCAACATGACCATCCTCAACATGATCTCGCCCGACAACGACGAACACGACCTCGGCACCATGGTGGTGATCGAGGACATCAGCGGCGAGAAGCGGGTGCGGGCCACGATGGCCCGCTACATGGATCCCGGCATCGCCGATCAGATGCTGGCCGGCGGCGAGGACATCATGGGCGGCGCCAGCCGGGTGGCGACGGTGCTCTTCTCCGACATCCGCAGCTTCACCACCATCTCCGAACAGCTCGGCCCGCAGGGGACGGTGGCGCTGCTCAACGAGTACTTCACCATCATGGTCGACATCCTGCAGTCGGAGGAGGGGATGCTCGACAAGTTCATCGGCGACGCACTGATGGCCGCCTTCGGCCTGCCGGTGGCCCACGACGACGACGAGGACCGGGCCGTGCGCACGGCGATCAAGATGATCCGGCAACTGGAGCAGTGGAACACCGAGCGCGAAAAGCAAGGGAAGATTCCAATCCACATCGGCATCGGGCTGAACACCGATGCGGTGGTCTGCGGCAACATCGGATCGCCCAAGCGGATGGACTACACCCTGATCGGCGACGGCGTCAACCTCGCCGCGCGGCTGGAGAGCGCCTGCAAGCAGTACGCCGCACGCATCCTGATCAGCAGCCACACCTACGCGAAGCTGCACGGGACCTACCGCATGCGCGACGTCGACTCGGTGATCGTCAAGGGCAAGAGCGAGCCGGTGACCATCTACGAGGTGCTCGATTACCACACCGACGAGAGCTTCCCCAACCTGATGGAGGTGGTCAACTACTTCCGCGAGGGGCGCAAACACTACCTGGCGCGCAACTGGGACAAGGCGACGGCGCACTTCCGCAAGGCGCTCTCGCTCAATCCGTCGGACCGGTTGTCGCAGATCTACATCGACCGCTGCTGCAGGATGAAGGAACAACCGCCGCCGGAGGATTGGGACGGCGTCTGGGTGATGCAGTCGAAATGATGGTTGCGCAAGAAACCATCATTCGCGACCAGGACGGTCGCACAACCGGCATGGCGACTGCGCGAGGCGTTGGCGCCGTCGGGTTGCTCTGTCTCATCTGTCTGGCGTTGTATTGCCCGGGCGCGGCCGCCGCCCGGGGGGCGCCGTACGACTACGGCGCGGTCAACGAGACCGACCTGCTCGCCGGACTGCCGGAGGAGGAGGTCCGCGCCATGCGCGCCGAGGCCCGACGGCTCTACGGGCCGAAGCGGTGGCGCCGCATCGCCGAGCGCTCGCGCCTCTACCGCTACCGCATCCTCCGCATCCTGCGGCGCCACTGGGCGCCGGAGGCGCTGCAGTTGATCCCGGTGGTCGAGTCGGGCTACAACCCCTACGCCCTGTCGCACGCCGGCGCCACCGGGCTGTGGCAGTTGATGCCGGCGACGGCACGCGAGTGGGGTGCCGATTCCCGAGGCGGCGTCAACGGCCGCCGTTCGGTGGTGACCAGCAGCGAGACGGCGGTGCGCTATCTGCTGACGATGCACGACACCTTCGGCTCCTGGCCGCTGGCCATCGCCGGCTACCACATGGGCCCCTACGGCCTGGCCCGGCGGCTCAAGCATCGGGCGTGGCGGCCGGATCAGGGGATCGACACTCTGCCGGTACCGCGGGCGACCCGCAACTACGTGCGCCTGGTCCTGGGGCTGGTCAGCCTGTGGCGCGACGGCCAGCTGCGCTTTCCCGACCCCGAGGTGACCTCCGAGGTGGAGCTGGCTCCGCCGGTCGACATCGGCCAGCTGGCCCGCTGGATCGGGGTGGAGCAGCGCTACATCTTCGAGATGAACCCCGGGCTCGACTACTGCAACTACTACGCCCGGCCGGTGCGGCTCTGCCTGCCGCTGACCTGCGCCCGGCGGGCGATGGCGGCAAGCCGCCGCTTCCGTCCGAAGATGGTGGCGGTGCGCATCCAGCCCGGCGACACCCTCTGGAGCATCGCCCGCCGCTACGGCACCACCGTCGCCCGACTGCGCCGGCTCAACCCCCGCCTCGGCCGCTGGCTCCACGCCGGCCGGACCCTGGTGGTGCCGGCGCACGACTACCGCAACGCGGTGGCGCGGCACAACCCGCTGCTCAACGGACGCCACCGGATCCACTACCGGGTGCGCAAGGGGGATACGCTGTGGCGCATCGCCCGGCGCTACGGCACCTCGGTGCGCGCCATCCGGCGTATCAACCGGCTGTCGCGCGACTGGACCATCCGCCCCGGCGACTGGCTCTGGATCAAGGCGCGCCACCGTGTCGGCCGCACCTGATACGGCGGCCCCCTCCCTCGGGCGGGGGGGGCGGGGGGGGCGGCTGTGCCGGATGGTGGCGGTGTTGTGGCTGCTCTCCGGCTGCTCCGGCGGCACATCGGCGCCCCAGCCGCAGCAGGCGGCGCCTCCTCTCATCGACGGGCCGCCGGCGATCGGCGACCGGCTGGTCTCCGCCACCATCGGTGACGCCACCAACCTGATCCCGATGATCGCCGGCGACGCCTCCAGCCACGAGGTGGCCGACCAGCTCTACCTCTCCCTGCTCAAGTACGACAAGGAGCTCAACCTGACCGGGCAGCTCGCCGCCTCCTGGCGGGTGTCGGCGGACAACCGCACCATCACCTTCCGCCTGCGGCGGGGGATCCGCTGGAGCGACGGCAAGCCTTCACCAGCGCCGACTGCCTCTTCACCCTCCACCTGATCCAGGATCCGCACACCCAGAGCCCCTACAAGTCGGACTACGCCCGGGCGACCGATGCCGAGGCCCCCGACCCCTACACCTTCGTCGTCCACTACCGGCAGCCCTACGCGCCGGCGCTCAGCTCCTGGGCGCAGCTGGCCATCCTGCCGGCCCACATCTTCCGGGGTGTGGACATCATGCACACCGATCTGGCCCGCCATCCCAAGGCGACGCTCGGCCCATACCGGCTGAAGTCGTGGCAGGCGCAGCAGTCGATCACCCTGACGCGCAACCCCGACTACTTCGACGGCACGGTCTGGATCGCCGAGCGAGTGCTGCGGGTGATCCCCGACCCGGCGACCCAGTTCCTCGAGCTGAGCGCCGGCCACATCGACGAGATGGGGCTGACCCCGATCCAGTACCGCCGCCTCTTCCCCGCCGATCCGCGGCTGGTGGCCAACTACGTCCGCTACCGCTACCTCGGCTTCGGCTACACCTACCTCGGCTTCAACCTCAAACGGCCGCTCTTCGCCGATGTGCGCGTGCGGCGGGCGATCGCCTACGCCATCGACCGCCAGGAGCTGGTCGACGGCGTGCTGATGGGGCTTGGGCGGGTGATCGCCACCCCGTACAAGCCGGACACCTACTGGGTCGACCGGCGGCTGAAGCCGCGCCCGTTCGATCCGGCGCGGGCGCGGCGGCTGCTGGCCGAGGCCGGCTGGCGTGACCGCGACGGCGACGGCATCGTCGAACGCGACGGCCGGCCGCTGCGCTTCACCATCCTGACCAACAACGGCAACCGCCAGCGCGCCGCCGCCGCCACCATCATCCAGCAGCGGCTGCGCGCGGTGGGGATCGCGGTCCAGGTTCGGCTGGTCGAGTGGTCGGCCTTCATCGAGCACTTCGTCAACACCCGCCGCTTCGATGCGCTGATCCTCGGCTGGTCGCTCTCGCCCGAGCCCGACCAGTACAGCCTGTGGCACTCCTCGCAGACCGGGCCGAGGCAGTTCAACTTCCTCTCCTACCACAACGAGGCGGTCGATGCGGCGCTGGTCGCGGCCACCCGCACCTTCGACCGGGCGACGCGCAAGGCGTACTACGACCGGGTGCAGCAGGAGCTCTACCGCGATGTGCCGGTGGTCTTCCTCTACGCGCCGGAGTCGACCCCCGCCATCCACCGCCGCATCCGCGGCATCGCCCCCGCGCCGGCGGGGATCGGCTACAACAGCGAGCACTGGTTCGTGCCGGCGGCGGTGCAGAAGTACCGCGTGGCGATCACGCCGTGACCGGCAAGGCGCAGCTGATGAAACGGGCCACCTACGCCTCGGCGACGGTGGCCGGCCTGCTCATCCTGTGCAAGGCGGTTGCCTGGCTCTACACCGACTCGGTCAGCATGCTGGCCACGCTGATCGACTCCTGCCTCGATGCGCTCGCCTCGCTGCTCAACCTGCTGGCCGTGCGCCACGCCCTCTCCCCGGCCGATCGCGAACACCGCTTCGGCCATGGCAAGGCGGAGGCGCTTTCCGGCCTGGGGCAGGCGATGTTCATCGCCGGCTCCGCCCTCTTCCTCGCACTGGAGGCACTGCGCCGGCTCTGGGCGCCGCAGCCGGTGGCGATGGCCGAGGTGGGCATCGCGGTGATGCTCTTCTCCATCGTCATCACGCTGGCACTGGTCGCCTACCAGTCGATGGTGGTGCGCAAGACCGGCTCCACCGCCATTCGCGCCGACTCGCTCCACTACCGCACCGATCTGCTGATCAACGCCAGCGTGCTCGTCTCGCTTTTGTGCAGTGCCTGGCTCTGGCCGGGGGCGGACGCACTGGCCGCGCTGATCATCGTCGGCTTCCTGCTCAACAGCGTGCGCGAGATCATCGGCCGCGCGCTGCGCGAGCTGATGGACCACGAGCTCTCCGAGCAGGAGCGGGCGATGATCAAGAAGGTGGTGCGCGAACATCCCGAGGTGCGCGGCATGCACGACCTGCGCACCCGCACCGCCGGGCTCATTACCTTCATTCAACTCCATCTCGAGCTGGACGATCATCTAACTCTGTTCGAGGCGCATGCCATCTCCGACGATGTGGAGGCGCGGCTGCGCGCGCTGTTCCCGCAGGCGGAGATCCTGATCCACGAGGATCCGGCCAGCCTGATGGAGCAGCCGACCCTGCTGCAGCGGCAGATCCACCCACGAACCGGGGGCGCGGGCGATGAGTGACTCTTTCCAGGGAGCACGATGGATCGCATGGTGGTTGTGGCTGTTGCTGCTGCCGGCGGTGGTGCACGCCGCCGAGGCGGAGCGCTGGCCGGTGCGCTACCTGCCGATGGGCGAGGCACGCGCCCTGGTCAAGAGCGCGCTCTCCCCCACCGGCAGCGTGGTAGCGCTCGAATCACTCCATCTGCTGGTGGTGCGGGACGACGCCGACCACCGCAAACGGGCGCGGGCGCTGCTTGCGCAGTACGACCGCCCGCCGAATCAGTATCGGGTCACCGTCGAGATCATCGAGGCGATGGAGTCGGACGACGAAGCACTGCAGGCCGCCGCCCGTCTGCCAGGCGGCTGGCTGCGGCTGGAAGGCCAGTCGGAAGCGATCGACTACAGCGGCACACGGCAATGGTCGCTGCTGCTGCTCGCCGGCCGGGAGGGCATGGTGACCACCGGTGAAGTGCAACCCTTCCGCCGTCGCATCCGCCGGTGGCTGGCCGGCTACGGCCTGCTGCGGCGGGAGAGCGTGGATCTGGTGGCGCTCACCTCCGGCTTCTTCGTCCGGCTGCAGCCGGGCGGCGACAACCAGGTGGAGGTGGCGCTGCAGCCGTGGCTGGCGCGCAGCCAACCCTCGCTGCCTGCCGACGCAAAACCAGAGCTGCTCATCGGGCTGGGCACCGCCACCGCACCCGCCGCCTCCCCCTCGGTCGGCAGCGCGCCGTTGCGGCTCAACGCCGCCCCGCAGATGGAGATGCCCAAGCCGGTGCGCATCCTCCATGCCGCCACCCATCTGCGGGTGACACCGGGCCGGCCGGTGGAGCTGGTCGCAGCCCGGGGCGAGTCGCAGCGCTTCGGCCGCACCCTGCTCGGGGCATCCGACACCAGTGGAAACGGCGCGCTGCACATCCGGCTGCTGGTGGAGCGGGTCGACGGAGAGTAACCGCGCCATGGGCACGCAGGGCGGGCGCTGGTGGCGGCGGGGCGACCTCGACGGCTTCTTCGGGCTGTTCGTCGACAACCTGATCCAGCTGCTGCTCATCACCAGCCTCTGCGGCGGGCTACTCAAGATCCCCGACGAGCTGCTCTTCGACCGCATTCTGCCGGGGGTGGCGCTCAGTCTGCTGATCGGCAACGCCTTCTACGCCTGGCAGGCCGACCGGTTGCGCCGCTCCCGCGGCCAGCCGGCGACCGCGCTTCCCTACGGCATCAACACCCCCTCACTCTTCGCCTTCGTCCTCTTCGTCATGCTGCCGGTGGAGCGGGCCACCGGCGATGCGGAGCTGGCCTGGCGGATGGGGCTGGCCGCCTGCCTCGGCTCCGGCCTGATCGAGTGCGCCGGCGCCTTCGTCGCCGGATGGATCAAGGCGCACACGCCGCGTGCGGCGCTGCTCGCCACCCTGGCCGGCATCGCCCTCTCCTTCATCTCGATGGACTTCGCCTTCCGCATCTTCGCCGATCCGCTGGTCGGGCTGGCGCCGCTCGGTCTGCTGTTCATGGCCTACATCGGCCGCAGGCGGCTCTGGCTGGGCATCCCCGGTGGGCTGGCCGCCGTGGTCTGCGGCACGCTGCTCGCCTGGCTGATGGGACGGATGGATGCCCACGCCGTGGCGCTCGCCGCCGGCTGGCATCCACCGCTGCCGGCCATCTCCGCGTTGATCGACGGCGTGGTCGACCCGCGCATCGCCGGCTTCCTGGCGGTGATCGTGCCGATGGGGCTGTTCAACCTCGCCGGCTCGCTGCAGAATCTGGAGAGCGCCGAGGCGGCGGGTGACCGCTACCCGGTGCGTCCCTCGCTGCTGGCCAACGGCCTGGGCACCATCACCGCCGCCTGTTTCGGCAGCTGCTTTCCCACCACCATCTACATCGGCCACCCGGCGTGGAAGGAGATGGGCGCAGGCTGCGGCTACTCGGTGGCCAACGGCGTGGTGGTGTCGCTGCTGGTGCTCAGCGGCACCATCGGCGCGGTGGCGGCGCTGGTGCCGGTGGAGGCGGGCGCGGCGCTGCTGCTGTGGATCGGGGTGATCATCGCCGCGCAGGCCTTCCGCCAGACCCCGCCCCACCACGCTCCGGCGGTGGTGGTGGGGCTGATCCCCGCCTTCGCCGCCTGGGGCTGGATGATGGTCACGGCAGGCCTCCACGCGGCGGGGGCCACCATCGGCGCCGTCGGGCTGGAGGCGTTGCAGCGGCAGCTGCCGGTGGCCGGCATGCTGGCGCTGGAGCGGGGCTTCATCTTCACCTCGATGATCTGGGCCGCCTTCACCGTCGCGTTGATCGAGGGGCGCCGGCGGCAGGCGGCGCTCTGGATGGGGGTGGGCGCGGCGATGAGTCTGACCGGCCTGATCCACGGCTTCCGCCTCGTCGGCGACGCCGTGGTGCAGGCCTGGGGCGTCACGCCCGCCGGCGCCTCATTCGCCGCCGGCTACGCCCTGATCGCGTCGCTCTGCCTGCTCGGGGGAAGGGAGCAGCGCTAAAGCCGCCCCGCCGGATGCTCAGCCGGCGACCAGCTCCTCGCGCACCTCCCGCGCCTTCTCCTCGCCGCACAACCGCGCCACCAGCCGCAAGGCGAAGGCCAGCGCCGTACCCGGCCCGCGGCTGGTGATCAGATGGCGATCCTCGACCACCGCATCGTCGCAGTAGACCGCATCGGGCGCCGCTTCGCGCAAAGCATCGCCGGTGCCGGGGTAGGAGGTGACCCGCCTGTCGCCGACCACGCCGTAGGCGGCCAGGGCCAGCGGCGCGGCACAGATCGCCGCGACTTCACGCCCGGCCGCGCTGGTCCGCCGAACCAGGTCGCGCACCCGTGCATCGTCACGCAGAATGAAGGCGTTGGGCAGCCCGCCGGGCAGCACCACCATCGACCACTCCTCCTCCAGCAGGTCGTCGAGCGCGGCGTCGGCTTCGACCGTCACCTGCGAGCGGCCGGTCACCGACCGTCCGTCGAGGCTGGCCAGCGTCACCGACACCCCGGCGCGGCGCAACACGTCGACCACGCTCAGGCATTCGATCTCTTCAAACCCCTCGGTGAAGGGCACCAGAACACGATGGGACATGGACAGACACCTCCTCAGAAGGCCTTCGTCGGGCGCGTCCGGACGCGCCCCCTTCGACGCGATCGGCTCGCGTCGGGATCATGCTACCAGAAGATCCGGTTCTTCGACTTGTGGCCCAACCATTCGTGCCAGAAGGCCATACCCGCATGGCCGATGAGGAAGATCCACAGCAGCGTGCCGAGCGCATCGGCGTGGATCTCCATCACCGCATGGACCCACTCCGGGTGCGATCCATCCTCGCCCATGCCGAAGAAGATGATCAGCCCGCTCAGCCCCATGGCCAGCAGCAGCAACAGCCCCGCGCCATGGACCGTTCCGGGCAGCGCGATCCCCACATCCTGCGGCGGCGGCCCGTGGCGCAGCCAACCCGGCACCATCTTCAGCTCCTCGATCAGCTGGTCACGCCCCTCCTGCCGCAGCCAGGGGAAGAGGATGTGCCACGCACTCTCGTCCCCGGCGTCGCGCAGGGTGTGGACCAGGTGGACCACCACCAACAGCAACAGCAGCAGCCCGACCGCCTCATGCCACTCGAACAGCTCCAGCCTCCACGCCGAAGGATGGGTGCCCGGCTCCGGATGCTCCATGTTCGCCGCCAGGGCCAGCTGGAGGATCACCACCAGCACCAGCGCCAGGTGCAGCACCTTGGTGAAGGTGTTGTATCCGAGTGCCTTCAACATCCATCCCCCCGCAGCCGCGCCCCGCCATCTCCCCGACCGGAAATCCCGGCCAGTCGCAGCCGCAAGGCGTTGAGCTTGATGAACCCCCCGGCATCGCGTTGGTCGTAGGCGCCGCGGTCGTCCCCGAAGGTGCAGAGCCGCTCATCAAACAGCGAGCGGTCGGAGCGGCGGCCGACCACCATCACGTTGCCCTTGTAGAGCTTGAGCCGGACGCAACCCTGCACCCCCTCCTGCGATGCATCAATCAACCGCTGCAGCATCTGCCGCTCGGGGGAGAACCAGTAGCCGTTGTAGATCAGCTTGGCGTAGCGCGGCATCAGCTCGTCCTTGAGATGCGCCGCCTCCCGATCGAGGGTGATCGACTCGATCGCCCGGTGGGCCTTGAGCATGATGGTTCCCCCCGGGGTTTCGTAACAGCCGCGTGACTTCATGCCGACGAAGCGGTTCTCGACGATGTCGATGCGGCCGATGCCGTGCCTGCTCCCCAGGCGATTGAGCGTACGCACCACCTCCGCCGGGGCCATGGCCTCGCCGTTGACCGCCACGATATCTCCGCGCCGGTACTCAAGCTCGACGAACTCCGGCTCGTCGGGCGCATCCTCCGGCGCACAGGTCCAGCGCCACATCGACTCCGGCGGCGGATTCCACGGATCTTCCAGATCGTAGCCCTCGTAGGAGATGTGCAGCAGGTTGGCATCCATCGAATAGGGGGATCTACTCCCCTCCCGCTTGCGCTCGATGGGGATGTCGTGCCTGGCGGCGAACTCGATCATCTGCTCGCGTGAGCGCAGATCCCACTCGCGCCAGGGGGCGATCACCCGGATGTCGGGCTGGCAAGCGTAGAAGCCGAGTTCGAAGCGGACCTGATCGTTCCCCTTGCCGGTCGCACCGTGGGCCACGGCGTCGGCCCCCTCGATCCGGGCGATCTCGACCATCCGCCGGGCGATCAACGGCCGGGCGATCGAGGTACCGAGCAGGTATTCGCCCTCGTAGACGGCGTTGGCGCGAAACATGGGGAAGATGTAGTCGCGGGCGAACTCCTCGGTCAGATCCTCGATGTAGACGGCACTGGCGTTGCAGGCCACCGCCTTGGCCCGCGCCTCCTCCACCTCCTCCCCCTGTCCGATGTCGGCGGTGAAGGTGACCACCTCGCACCGGTAGTGCTCCTGCAGCCACTTGAGGATGATCGAGGTATCCAGCCCGCCGGAGTAGGCGAGGACCACCTTGCGTATGCGCTGTTGCGTCACGGCATGCTTCCCCCTGCCGCCCCACCCGTCGTCGGCGGCGCGCCGGCCCGCCACCCCGATAGGGCGATCGCTCACGCGCGCCCCGTCCACCGCGGGTCAGGATCGGGTTCCTCCGTTGCGGCCGCAACGCCGACTTCCTGCGCAAGCGGCACCACAAACCGGGGGGCGCACCATAGGCCATCTCCGCGCCGCATCCAACCATCCGGCCCCGCCGTTGATTTTTCCGCCATAAACGCTACAATGCGCCCCCTTTTGCGGACCGGCCCCGTCCGATCCATCGATCCTTCCGGAGGCAGCGACGCCTTGATCACCCTCTACTCCAACCCCCGCTGCGCGGATTCGCACAAAACCCGTCTGGTGCTGGCGGAGAAGGAGCTGCCGGTCACCACCATCGAGCTGGACGATCCGGACAACCTGCCGGAGGAGTTCCTCAAGCTGAACCCCTACGGCAAGCTGCCGACGGTGGTCGATCGCGACGACGTCTTCTTCGAGCCGACGATCATCAACGAATACCTCGACGAGCGTTATCCCCATCCGCCGCTCAAGCCGGGGTCGCCCGCCGCGCGGGCCAAGATGCGGCTGGCGGTGCTCCATATCGAGCAGGAGATCTACCCGCTCTACTTCAACTGGGAGCGGGTGAAGAAGAAGTCGGAGCCGATGAAGAAGATCCGCGCCTACCTCAAGACGCTCGACCAGCACTTCGCCCGCGCCACCTGGTTCGTCGCCGACCAGTACACCCTGGCCGACATCACCCTGGCGCCGGCGCTCTACCGGCTGCGCACCACCGCCCACACCCTGGACATGAGCCAGTGGCCCCACCTCTGCCGCTACATGGACCGCCTCTTCGATCGACCGGCCTTCGATCAGTCGCTCTCCGACTACGAGGAGATGCTGCGTCAGAAGTTCTGACGCCGGCAGCCGTCCGCGCCTGTTTCCCGGACCGCCCGACACCATACGGACGTGATCGACATCATCCCGCGCGACCACCACGCCCGAGGCGCGGTCGAGGCGTTCATCCACCGGCGCTTCGCCGAGTGCTACCAGGCCGACGTCCACAGCTTCATGCCCTGCCTGCTGCGTATCCGTGAGGATGGCAGCGGCGCGCTCCACGCGGTGGCCGGGCTGCGGCCGGCACAGACCGACCAGGGGCGGCAGCGACTCTTCGTCGAGTACTACCTCGATCGACCGGTGGAGGAGGCGATCGGCGCCGCCTACGGCGAGCAGGTGGAGCGCCGCACGATCGTCGAGATCGGCAACCTGGCCGAGAACGATCCCGGCGGCGGTCGCCACGCTATCGTCGCCCTGACCGGCTTTCTTACCGGCTACGGCTTCCACTGGGTGGTCTTCACCGCCGTCAGCCGGCTGGCCAACGCCTTCTCCCGGCTGGGGATGGAGCCGATCACGCTGGCCACGGCCGATCCGGAGCGCCTGCCGCCGGAGGAGCGGCGGGCGTGGGGCCGCTACTACGAGAACAGCCCCAAGGTGCTCTGCGGCCGGATCCGCGACGGCTTCCGCACGCTCGATTCGCTCCAGACGCCGTTGAGTGGCGAGCTGCGCAGCTCGCTGCTGGTCGGCTACCACATCGGCCGCTGGTGGCGTCGGCGCGATATGGCGCTGGTGTGACGCCCATGGCCGATCCGCTGCTGCAACGGATCGAGGCGTGGCGCCGCAGCCGGCCCGACCATCCGGCGCTGGAGGGAATCGATCGCACCGGCGGGCGCTGCGTGGTCCGCTACGGCGAGCTGATGGCCCGCGCCCGCGCGCTGCGTCCGCTGTGGGGGGCGGCCCGCTGCGTGGCGCTGCTGTGCGACACCACCCCCGACTGCACCCTGCTCGACCTGGCGCTGATCGAGCAGGGGATGGCCGTCGTCCCCATCCCTCCCTTCTTCAGCGCCGGGCAGGTGCACCACCTGCTGACCAGCGCGGCGGTGGAGTGTGTGGTCACCGACCGGCCCGAGGGGCTGCGCGCGCTGCTCGATGCTGCACAGCTGCCCTATGAGGAGGCGGCGCATCGTGATGGCCTGTGCGCCCCCCTGGTCGCCTTTCGGCTCAGTGCCCCGGCGCGGCGCAGCGCCCGCCACTTCGACAAGATCACCTTCACCTCCGGCTCCACCGGCACCCCCAAGGGTGTCTGCCTGCGCAACCGGGCCATCCTCACCGTCGCCCGATCGCTGGTGCAGGCCAGTGCCGCCTCACCGGCCGACCGCCACCTGGCGCTGCTCCCCTATGCCACCCTGCTGGAGAACATCGGCGGCATCTATGTGCCGCTTCTCGCCGGTGCCACCGTGATCCAACCGGGAGCCGCCGCCGTCGGCATGGAGGGGAGCTCCGGGCTGGATGCGCGGCGGATGGGCGAGGCGCTGATCCGCTTTGCGGCGACCAGCTGCATCATGGTGCCGCAGATGCTGCTCGGGCTGGTCGGCTGCACCGAGGCAGGAATGCGGCCGACCCGGCTGCGCTTCGCCGCCGTCGGCGGCGCGCCGGTCTCACCAACGCTGCTCGAACGCGCCGCTGCCCTCGGCCTGCCGGTCTACGAGGGCTACGGCCTCTCCGAGGCGGCCAGCGTGGTGGCGGTCAACACCCCCGCCGCCAACCGGATCGGCAGCGTCGGCCGGCCGCTGGCCCATGTGCGGCTGCGTATCGCCGACGACGGCGAGTTGTGGGTGGCCGGCGCGCTGATGGAGGGCTATCTGCAGCAGGACGGCGCCTCGTGCGATGCCGATGGCTTCTGGCCCACCGGCGATCTGGCCAGCCTGGACGACGAAGGATTCCTCCACCTGCACGGGCGCAAGAAGCAGATCTACATCACCGCCTTCGGCCGCAACATCGCCCCGGAGTGGGTCGAGCGGGAGCTGACCATCGAGCCGGCCATCGCCCAGGCGGCGCTGTTCGGCGAGGGGCAGCCGTGCAACGTGGCGGTGATCGTCCCCCGCGATCCGGCCGGGGTGGAGGCGGCGGTGGCGCGGGCCAACAGCCGCTTGCCCGACTACGCCCGGGTGCATACCTTTGTGCTGGCCGATGCCCCCTTCACCCCGGCCAACGGACTGGCCTCGCCGACGGGGGCGCCGCTGCGCGACCAGATCGGCCACCGCTATCGCGAGGCACTTGACGCATGCTTTCGCCAGGGGGCACACCACCCATGATGGTTTCGCAAGAAAGCATCATCGCGACCATGGAGGGTCGCGCAAATCCGGAGGTTGCTCTTGCAACCGACGGATTTGCAAGGCGATCGACGAGCGCGCTCTTCGATCGCCGTCGAGCAAAACGTCCACGGAGGGACTTTTTGCGATTCGATCACTCATGACGTTCTACCAACGACTGCTCGCCGAGACCGAGGATGCACGCAACGAGCTGCTGGCCATCCCCTTCATCGTTCGCGGAGCGGCCGGGGAACTGGGGCTGGAGAGCTACCGCGCCTTTCTCGGTCAGGCCTACCACCATGTCAAACACACCGTGCCGCTGCTGATGAGCTGCGGCGGTCGCCTGCCGGAGCGGCTGGAGTGGCTGCGGAGGGCGATCGGGGAGTACATCGAGGAGGAGACAGGCCACGAGGAGTGGATCCTCAACGACATCGAGGCGGCCGGCGGCGACCGCGAGGCGGCGCGCACCGCCCCGCCGCTGATCGAGACCGAGGTGATGGTCGCCTACGCCTACGACACCATCGCCCGACGCAATCCGGTCGGCTTCTTCGGCATGGTGCTGGTGCTCGAAGGGACCAGCATCGCCCTGGCGAGCAAAGCGGCGGCGGCGATCCAGGCGGCCACAGGCCTGCCGGACGGCGCCTTCACCTACCTCACCTCGCACGGCGCGCTCGATGTCGGCCACGTCGGCTTCTTCGAGAAGCTGATGAACCGACTCGATGATGGACAGGACCAGGCGGCGGTGATCCACTGCGGCCGCGTCTTCTACCGCCTCTACGGCGACATCTTCCGCGCCCTGCCGCTGATTCCTCTGGCCCGGTGAGCCGTCGCCCGATCCTGCTGCTGCAGCAGGTTGCGCATGAGCCGGCGGCGCTGATCGATGAGCGGCTGCAGGCGGCGGGGTTCCGCTGTGTCACCCATCTGCTGAGCAGGCAGCCGCCGCCTGCGACGTGCGGCGACTATGCCGGCATCGTCATCATGGGCGGTCCGGCATCGGCCCGTGACGACACCCCGGCCATCCGGGGGCAACTGGCGCTGCTTACGCAGGCCATCGCGCAGGGTGTGCCGCTCTTCGGCGTCTGCCTCGGCGCGCAGTTGAGCGCCAAGGCGGCCGGCGGCGCCATCATCCTGGCGGAGCAGCGTGAGCTCGGCTGGTACCCGCTCAACCCTGCCGAGGCGGCGGCCGACGATCCCCTCTTCATGCACCTGCAACCGAAGACGATGGTGTTCCAGTGGCATGGCGAGAGCTTCACCCTGCCGGAGCAGGCGGTGCTGCTCGCCCGCGGCGAGGCGGTGGCCCGGCAGGCCTTCCGTCTGGGGCGGGGGCAGTACGGCCTGCAGTTCCATCTCGAGATCGATGCGGCGTTGATCGAGACGTGGATCGACCACGGGGAGAACGAGCGCGCATGGCTGGGGGCGGAGGGGATCGCCCGCGTCCGGCGCGAGAGCCCAACGTATCTCCCCGCCGCCCATGCCCTCTGCCGCCGGCTGGTCGATGGCTGGGCGGCGCTGCTGTGATCGAGGTGCTCCTTTCCGGTCAGCTGCTGATCCACCACTGGTGCGGCGTGCGCCACCGCTATCCGGTCTCCACCGCCGCCGCCGGTGCCGGCAACCGGCGCGGCAGCGGGCAGACCCCGCTCGGCCGCCACCGCATCTACGCCCGCATCGGCGCCGGCATGCCGGCGGGGACCATCTTCCGGGGGCGGCGACCGGTCGGCATCTTCGACCCGACCCGCCACGACCCGCGCGCCGACTGGATCCTCAGCCGCATCCTCTGGCTGGAGGGGGAAGAGACCGGGGTCAACCGCCGCGGCGCGGTCGATACGCGGGCGCGCTTCATCTACATTCACGGCACCGCCGACGAGGCGGCGATCGGCACCGCCTGCTCGCACGGCTGCATCCGCATGCGCAACGCCGACATCATCCGGCTGTTCGACCGTTGCCGGCTCGGGGAGCGGGTGGTCATCCGCCGCTAGCATCCGGCGCAACGCCCCATCGCGGTCATGGACGGACGTGCTCCTCGATCGCCCCCACCAGGCAAAAAGTCCATGGATGGACCTCTTGCGATTGACACCATGAACAAGATCAGCAGCAACGTCGTCTGGCACCAGCCGGAGGTGACCCGCGCCGACCGGGAGGCGCGCAACGGCCATCGCGGGATGATGCTCTGGCTGACCGGCCTCTCCGGCTCGGGCAAGTCGACGCTGGCCCACGCCACCGAACGGCGGTTGCACGAGATGGGGCTGCACACCTACGTGCTCGACGGCGACAACGTCCGCCACGGCCTCTGCGGCGACCTCGGCTTCTCGGCGGTGGCCCGGCGGGAGAACATCCGCCGGATCAGCGAGGTAGGACGGCTCTTCGTCGATGCCGGGCTGGTGGTCTTCTCCGCCTTCATCTCCCCTTTCCGCAGCGACCGGCGGCAGGCGCGCCGGCTGCTCGGCGACGACTTCATCGAGATCTACTGCGACAGCCCGCTGGAGGTGTGCGAATCCCGCGACATCAAAGGGCTCTACCGCCGCGCCCGCGCCGGCGAGATCCGCGACTTCACCGGCATCTCCTCCCCCTACGAGCCGCCGGAGCGGCCCGAGCTCGTCATCGACACCGCAACCATGAGCGTGGAGGAATCGGTGGAGCGGATCGTCACCTACCTGTGCAGGGAACGCACGCTGATTCCGGGGAAAGGCTGACGCACCCCCTGCCGACGGACGGGGGCCTCTTCGCCCCCGATCTGATCCCGCTGCCGCTCCTCTCGGTCGACGGATGCGGCCGCATCCGTGACTGCAACGAACGGGCGGAGGAGGAGCTTCGCTGCTCACGCCAGAGGCTCCGCGGCCGGCGGCTCGACGCCCTCTTCGGTCCGGCCGGGGAGCTCCACACCCTGTTGGCCCGGGCGGCGGCGACGGAACGGGTCTCCCACGCCGGCATCGTGCACCGCGGGGACGGCGCCCCCTGGGCGCTGCACGCCGGCCCCGACGGCATAGGCGGCGCGCTGCTGGTGATGGTGCCGGAGGCACGGCGCAGCGAGGCGCAACTGCTGCAGCGACGCTACGCCACGGCCGAGGCGGTGGCCCGCATCGCGCTGGAGTTGGCCCACGAAGTGAAGAACCCGCTGGCCGCGCTGCGGGGCACCGCCCAGTGGATGGCCGAACGGCAGACCCATGCCGCGATCGAGGAGGGGTGCGCCCGGCTGCTGGCGGAGTTCGACCGCATCCGGGAGCGGATCGACGCCTTCCTCCAGCTGGCTCCACGCGCCGCGCTCTCGATGGAGTCGGTCAACATCCACGCCCTGATCCACGACGTCTGCCGCCCCGTGCCCGAAGGGGTCGAGCTCCGGCTGGTGCTCGACCCCAGCCTGCCGGAGCTATCCGCCCACGGCGCGCGGCTGCGTCAGGCGCTGGAGAACCTGTGGCGCAACGCGCTGGAGGCGCACGCCCGCACCATCGAGATCGAGACCCGGGTGGCGCAGGGCGGCACCCTGCCCGGCCACAAGGGGCCGGTCCTGCAGATCTGCTTCCGCAGCGACGGCGACCCCATCCCCGAGGCCATCCGCCCCCAACTCTTCGATCCCTTCGTCACCGGCAAGGATGGCGGCAGCGGGCTGGGGCTGGCCATCGTCCAGCGGGTGCTGCAGGAGCACGGCGGCCACATCCGGCTGGCCGACGACCGCCACCACACCCGCTTCATCCTCCACCTTCCGATCCGACGCACGCACAACCCGGAGCGATGCGCGTAGAGATCGTGGTGATCGACGACGATCCCGGCATCCGCTGGGTGCTGGAGCGGACCCTGCGCGACGAAGGCTTCGTCGTCGCCTCGGCGGAGACGCTGCAGGAGGGGGTGGCGCTGGTCGAATCCGGCACGCCGCAACTGCTCTTTCTCGACATGTACCTGCCCGACGGCAACGGGATGGAGGCGCTCTCCGCCGGCCGCTTCGGCGCCGTACCGGTGGTGCTGCTCACCGCCCAGACCACCTTCGACCACGCCGTCGCCTCCTACCGCTCGGGGGCGATGGAGTATCTGCCCAAGCCGTTCGATCTCGACGAGGTGCGCGCCCTGGCCCGCCGGGTGGTCTCCAGGGGGAGGGACGATGCGGACGCCGGCCGCCCCAGAGAGGCCGGCGCACCCCGCTCCACCGCCCGCAACGAGATGATCGTCGGCAGAAGTCCGGCGATGCAGCAGCTCTTCCGCACGCTGGGGCGGGTCGCCGCCTCCGACCTGACCGTGCTGATCACCGGCGAGTCGGGTACCGGCAAGGAGATCGTCGCCCGCGTCCTGCACGAGGAGAGCGGCCGCAGCAGACACCCCTTCGTGGCGATCAACACCGCCGCCATCCCGGCCGATCTGCTCGAATCGGAGCTCTTCGGCCACGAGAAGGGGGCCTTCACCGGCGCCGACCGCGCCCGTGCCGGGCTGTTCGAACAGGCCGACGGCGGCACGCTGTTCCTCGACGAGATCGGGGACATGCCCCTACCGCTGCAGGCCAAGCTGCTGCGCGTGCTGGAGAGCGGCACCATCCAGCGCGTCGGCGGCGGACGCGAGCGGCCGGTGGATGTGCGCCTGCTCGCCGCCACCCACTGCAATCTGCCGGCGAAGATCGAGCAGGGCCGCTTCCGTCGGGATCTCTACTACCGACTCAACGTGATTCCGGTGCGCATCCCGCCGCTGCGCGAGCGGCGCGACGACATCCCGCTGCTCGCCGAACACTTCCTGCAGGAGGCATCGGCCGAACTGCGGCTCGATGCGCCGATCCTGACCGACGGCGCGATCGAGGCGCTGACCCGCTACCGATGGGAGGGCAACGTCCGCGAGCTGAAGAACGTGATGCGCCGGCTGGCGGTGCTCACCCCGGGGCCGGCGATCACCCCCAACGACGTGGCGCTGGCCCTGGGCGGCGCACGCCACGAACAGGACGACGCAGAGCGGCTCGATCAGGCGGTCACCCGCTGCATGCAGCAGTACATCGACCTCCTGGGCACCGAAACCCCGACCGACCTGCACCGGGTGTTGCTCGACCAGGTGGAGCCGGCGCTGCTCCGGCTCGTGCTCGGCATCGCCAGTGGCAACCAGGTACAGGCGGCGAACATGCTGGGGATCAACCGCAACACCCTGCGCAAGCTGTTGCGGCGTTACCGGATCGATCCGTTCGCCTTTCGCACGACGCCACAGCGGCGGTAACAACCCGACCGCGCCGCCTTCGACGCCCTGCGATGCGGATGCCGCGGCGCAGGGGCTCAGCGCACCAGCTGATTCATCTCGACGATCGGCAGGAGAATGGCCATGGCCAGTGATCCGACCCCGACCGCCATCAGCAACACCAGCGCCGGCTCGAGCACGGTGATCAGCCGCTTGATGACGCGCGAGCTCTCCCGCTCGAAGGTGTCGGCCACCTTGATCAGCATGGCATCGAGCCGCCCGCTCTGCTCGCCCACGGCGATCATGCGCAATGCGAGATGGGGCACGTAGCCGCCGTCGGCCAGCGCATCGGCCAGGGAGCTCCCCTCGCGCAAGGCCTCCCGCGCCGATTCGGTCACCCGGCGCAGCGGCAGGAGCGTCACGCTCTCGGTGGCGATCTGCATCGCCGCCAGCGCCGGCACGCCACCGGCGAGCAGCATGCCCAACGTGCGGCAGTAACGCGCCGTCTCGATCTTGCCGATCAGGGCACGCACCCCGGGCAACCGCAACAGCAGCCGGTCGCGCCGCCGCCGGAGGGCGGGGTGGCGCATCGACCAGTGGTAGAGCAAGGGCAGCCCCGCCGCAATCGCGAGCAGCAGCAGGCCGTGATCGCGCAGGAAGGAGGAGGCGGCGATCATCATCCGGGTGATCAGCGGCAAGTGCGCACCGGTGCGGGCGAAGACCGCGACGATCTGCGGCACGACGACGGCGAGCAGGAAGAGCATCACCACGAGACCGAAGCCCAGGATGATCGCCGGGTAGAGGGTGGCCGATAGCAGCTCCTGACGCATCTGCTGCCGCCGTTCGAGCAGCTCGGCCAGCCGGGAGGCGACCGCCTCCAGCTGACCAGTCTCCTCGCCGGCGGCCACCATGTTGCAGACGATATCGTCCATCTGCTGTGCGGCCATCGCCTCGGCCAGCGATCCCCCCTCGACCACATGCTGCCGGATGGCGGCGACCGTCCGGCGCGCCATGCGCCGCTCCATCCCCTCGGCGATCGACCCCAGGGCTTCGGCCAACGGCATCCCCGCTTCGCTCAGCGTGGCCAACTGCTGCAGAAAGGCGGTGAGCTCGTCGCCGTCGAGCACGGCGCTTCGCCCGCCGACGCGCCGCTCCCTGCTGCGGGATGGGGCGGCGGGGGTGATCAGGCGGGGCACCAGCCCACGGGCGCGCAACACCTTGCGCGCCGCCCGCTCGGAGTCGGCGTCGACCTCGCCCCGCCGACGCTTGCCGGCGGCGTCGATCGCCTCGTAGCTGAAGAGTGTCACCTGGAACCTGCGATGATGGGGTTGTGTGGCGGAAAGATGGAAGCAAACGCCCCGCCCCGGCGCGAGACAGCCTCCATCGACCGCCGGGAGGGGGCGCCCCCTTCTCCAAGAGCAAGCCTAGCCGATGCGGCATCGCCGCGTCCAGCCCCGACGGACCCTACCGACGGAGGGCGGAGGGAGTGCTACCGCGCGGAGGACTCCCCTCCCAGCGGATGGACCTGCTCCACCAGCCGGCCGAGCCGCTCCCGGGCGACGTGGGTATAGATCTCGGTGGTGGTGATGTTGGCATGGCCGAGCATCTGCTGCACCGCGCGCAGATCGGCGCCGTGGTCGAGCAGATGGGTGGCGAAGGCGTGGCGCAGCCCGTGCGGTGACGGCGGGGGATCGATCCCCGCCTGCAGCGCATAGCGGCGGATCCGCTTCCAGAAGTTCTGCCGCGTCATCGCCCTGCCGCCGCGACCGGGGAAGAGGAGATCGCCGCCGGAGGGGCGCACCTCAAGCCAGCGATCCAGCCATCCGGCCGCGCGCCGGCCGAAGGGGACCAGCCGCTCCTTGTCCCCCTTGCCGACGATGCGCAACAGCATCCGCCGGCGATCGACCTGCTCCAGCCTGAGCGCGACCAGTTCCGACACCCGAAGCCCCGAGGCGTAGGCCAGCTCCAGCATGCAGCGATCGCGCACCCCGATGGGGGTTCCGCCATCGGGGGCCTCAAGCAGCGCCTCCACCGCCCGCTCGCCGATCGTCACCGGAAGGCTTCGTTCGGGGCGCATGCGCGGCAGGTTGCGTACCGGATTCTCCGTCCGCACCCCCTCCTGCTGCAGCAGGCGAAACCAGACCGACAGCGCGCTGCGCCGGCGGGCGATGGTGGCGCGCCGCTTTCCCTCGGTGGTCAACCGCATCAGATAGCGCAACACCACCTCACGCTCGGCGTTGAACAGCGTCTGGCGTCCGTCGAACTCCCGCAGGAATGCGGCGAACGCCGCCAGATCACGGCTGTAGGCGGCCAGCGTCCGATGCGACCACCCCTTGAGCATCGCCTGCCGCCGCAGCAGCCCCTCGGCCTCCGCCGGCAGGGGGAGCGCCTCCGGCCGCCTCACGCCACCTCCCGAAAACAAAAGGGATCCCCCGTTGCCGGCGGATCCCTCTCCACGGACGCAACGGCCGCGCCGGGGGCTACACCGAGCAGCTGTGCTCCTCCTCGATATGTCCGGACTCGACGGCGTCGATCGCCTTCTGATCATGCTCGTTGGGCGGACAGCCGCACTTGTGATCCGGGTTGAGCGCATGCAGACGCGCCTGCTCCATGTGCCACTGGGCGACTTTCAGATGCTGGTCGATATTCATTGCTCGTACCTCGTTCTCTCGAAGATTGCGGCGTCAACCGCGCCAAGGGGAATCCTATCACCCTACTCGCGACTAGGCAAACCCTCCCCGCCGGTGACCAGATCGGCCCAGAGCTCGATCTGCTCCGGGTCATCGTTGAGCGCGGGGATATAGCGCAGCGCCCCACCGCCGGCGCCGGCGAAGCGCGCCGCGTTCTCGCAGGCGATCTCATCGAGCGTCTCCAGGCAGTCGGCGGCAAAGCCGGGGCAGATGACATCGACCGTACCGCATCCCTCCCCGCCCAGGCGGCGCAGCGTCTCGTCGGTGTAGGGGCCAATCCAGGGCTCCCGCCCGAAACGCGACTGGAAGGTCAGCAGCCACTCATCCTCAGCCAGCTCCAGCGCGGCGGCCAGCAGCCGCGCCGTGCGGCGGCACTCCTCCGGGTAGGGGTCGCCGGCATCGGCGTAGCGTTCGGGAATGCCGTGGAAGGAGAAGAGCAGACGTTCGCCGCGCCCGTGCCGCCGCCAGTGCCGCCGCACCGAGCCGGCCAGCGCGGCGATGTATTGCGGATGGTCGTGGTAGTCGCGCACAAAGCGGTAGGCGGGAATGTCGCGCCGCGCGGCCAGCGCCGCCGCCCAGGCATCGTGCACCGATGCGGTGGTGGTGGCGGAGTATTGCGGATAGGCCGGCAGCACCACCATGCTGCGACAGCCCTCCCGCCACAACGCATCGACCGCCCCGGCCACGGTCGGCGCCCCGTAGCGCATGGCCAGCGCCACGCGGAAGGCGTCGCCGAGCCTCTGCTGCAACGCCGCCGCCTGCCGCCCGGCGATGGCCATCAGCGGCGAGCCCTCCTTCCACCAGATGCGCCGATAGGCAGCGGCGGAACGGCGCGCGCGCAGTGGCAGGATCACGCCGTAGAGCAGCGGCAGCCACCACCAGCGGGGCCGATCGACCACCCGTCGATCGCTGAGAAAGTCAGCCAGATAGCGCCGCACCGCCGCGGCGGTCGGCGCCTCGGGTGTGCCGAGGTGGACCAGCACCACCCCGACCTGCGCGGGGTTCACCGCCGGGGAGCCCGCCGGCCGTCCACGCTTGCGCCTGCCGCTACCGTCACAACCGTGCTTCCAGCCACCCCTCGATCAACCGGCGCATTTCGGCCAGCCGCGCCTCGTCCGGCGCCTCGAAGCGCAGCACCAGCGCCGGCTGGGTGTTGGAGGCGCGGACCAGCCCCCAGCCGTCGGCAAACTTGATGCGCATCCCGTCAACATCGATGATCTCGTAGCCGAGCGCGGCAAAATGGGCCTTGGCCTCCTCCACCAGCGCGAACTTGCGTGCATCGGGGCACTCCACCCGGATCTCCGGAGTGGTCACCGCCGGAGGGATGCCATCGAGCATCGCCGAGATCGGCCCCGGTCGCGCCGCCACCATCTCCAGCACGCGTGCACCGGCGTAGATGGCGTCGTCGAAGCCGAAATAGCGGTCGGCGAAGAAGATGTGGCCGCTCATCTCCCCGGCGAGCTTCGCGCCGCTCTCCTTCATCTTGGCCTTGATCGGAGAGTGGCCGGTGCGCCACATGATCCCCCGACCACCGTGGGCGGCGATGTCGTCGTACATCCGTTGCGAACACTTGACCTCGGAGATGATCGCCGCCCCGGGATGGGCCTTGAGCACCCCGCGCGCCAGCAACAGCAGCAACATATCGCCGTAGATGATCTCCCCCCGTTCGTCGACCACGCCGATACGATCACCGTCGCCGTCGAAGGCGATGCCCAGATCGGCCCGCTCCCGCCGCACCCGCGCCTGCAGATCGACCATGTTCTCCGCCACCGTCGGATCGGGATGGTGGTTGGGGAAGTCGCCGTCCGGCTCGCAGTAGAGCTCAATTACCCGGCATCCCAGCGCGCGGTAGATGGGGGCTGCCACCACCCCGGCCGGGCCGTTGCCGGCATCGACCACCACGGTCAACGGCCGCGCCAGACGGACGTCGCCGGTAACGAAATCGTGGTAATCGCGAACCATCTCCCGCTCTGTGACCCGACCGGGGTCGGCAGCCACTTCCGGCGGCTGGCGCATCAACTCCATCAACTCCTGAATGCGGGCGCCGTGCATGCTCTCCCTGCCGATCATCATCTTGAAGCCGTTGTACTCCGCCGGGTTGTGGCTGGCGGTAACCATGATGCAACCGGCGCTCTTTTGCGTGAAGACGGTAAAGTAGGCCAGAGGGGTGGGAACCATGCCGATATCCAACACGTCGCGACCGGCGGCGGTGAGCCCCTCGATCACCGCCCGCTGATAATCGACACCACTATGGCGCACATCCCGCCCGACCACCACCGGCCCGCCTCCCGGCGGGAGCATGCGGGCAAAGGCGTTGCCCAGACGGCGGGCGAAGCGGGCGTCGATCTCCTTCCCGGCGATGCCGCGGATGTCGTACTCGCGGAAGATCCGTTCAGGAAGATGGATGGCATCGGACATCGGAACTCCATCGCAAGAAGCCCCTCCATGGACCCTCGTGCGGCGGCGCAGACTAGGCGAAAGCCTCCGCAGGCGACAGCATCGGCCCATGCGCGGGGGCGTTGCGACGTGAAGAGGGAGCACGGGATCGAGGGGATCGCCGGCGTGGACGAGGTCGGCCGCGGCCCGCTGGCCGGGCCGGTGGTCGCCGCCGCCGTCATCCTGCGCCAGGATGACCCGATGCTCGGCTGCTACCGCGACTCCAAGAAGCTGTCGGCGAAGCGCCGGCGGGCGCTCTACCACCACCTGCGCCGTCACGCCCTCGCCCGGGCGGTGGCCATGGCCACCCCCGAGGAGATCGACCGGATCAACATCCTGCAGGCGTCGCTGCTGGCCATGCAGCGCGCCGTCGCCGCCTTGCCGATCGCTCCGGAACGGGTATGGATCGACGGCAACCACCTGCCACCCTTGCCCATCCCCGCCGAGGCGGTGGTCGGCGGCGATGCCCGAATCCAGCAGATCGCCGCCGCCTCGATCCTCGCCAAGGAGGTGCGCGACCGGCTGATGCAACGGCTCGATCGACGCCATCCGGGCTATGGGCTGGCCGGCCACAAAGGGTACCCCACCCGCGCCCACCTCGAGGCGCTGCAACGGCTGGGCGTCTCACCCATCCATCGCACGAGCTTCGCCCCGGTGCGCCGGCTGCTGCAGCAAGGAAGCGCCGTGGCGCAGCCATCGGTTACTCCGTAGCCTTCGCGCATCGTACTCGATCACATCGCAAAACGTCCCTCCATGGGCGTTTTGGCTTCCCGGCGATCGAAGCGCGCGGCCATCCATGGCCGCGCTCTTGCGGAAACCGACATTACTCGCAGGATCGAGATATGATTCCATCGCAAAAAGTCCGTCCGTGGACTTTTTGCTTGACGGGGATCGAAGAGTACGGTCTTCGATCCCTTTACAAATCCGTCGGTTGCGTCTGCAACCTCCGGATTTGCGCGATCCTCCATGGTCGCGATGATGGTTTCTTGCGAAACCATCAGATATGGAGAGGAGTCAGGATGCAACAGGAACCGATGACCCTCCGCGGGGCCGAGGCGCTGCGCAAAGAGCTGGAGTATCGCAAGGGGGAGAAGCGGCGGCGCATCATCGCCGCCATCGAGGAGGCCCGCGCCCATGGCGACCTGTCGGAAAACGCAGAGTACCACGCCGCCAAGGAGGAGCAGAGCCTGAACGAGGGGCGCATCGCCATGTTGGAGGACAAGCTGGCCCGCGCCCGGATCATCGACCCTGCGACCATCGAATCGGAGAGCGTCGTCTTCGGCGCCACGGTGACCCTCTTCGATCCGGAGCAGGAGTGTGAACACACCTACCAGATCGTCGGCGTGGACGAGGCGGATATCAAGGAGAACAAGATCTCGATCACATCGCCCATCGCCCGCGCCCTGATCGGCCGGGAGGTGGGGGATGTGGTGCAGGTGCGTGCGCCAGGCGGCGCGCGCGAATACGAAATCGTCGCCATCGAGTACCACTAGCGGCGCCGTGGGGCCGGCGCGGGCCCGGCCCTCTCTCCCCCTTGAACGGGCCGGAGGGCAACCCTATGCATCATGGACGGTTGCCGGGGCAACCCTTCGGCCCAGCGCCGACGATCCGCTGCGATGGCATGGGCGAATCCAACCGGAGACGCCGCGCATCGCGCAGGCACATCCTCCTCCAGGCAGCACATGCCTCCCTACCCGCGGAACAGGCGTCCGGCCGTTGTCACCCGAAATCCGTGCAAAAGGAGGTATCTGCGTGCGTAACAAGCTGCGTCTTGCCATCGTAGGCGCAGGCAACTGCGCCAGCTCTCTGATCCAGGGGATCCACTACTACGGCCCGGAGAAGAAGGATCGGGCCCTGGGCCTGATGCATTGGGAGATCGGCGGTTATGCACCGCACGATCTGGAGGTCGTGGCCGCCTTCGACATCGACGCCCGCAAGGTGGGCAAGGATGTGAACGAGGCCATCTTCGCCAAGCCGAACTGCACTACGGTCTTTTGCCCGAACCTGCCGAAATCGGGCGTGACCGTGCGCATGGGCAAGGTGCTGGACGGCTTCTCCGAGCACATGAAGGACTATCCGGAGAACGTCACCTTCGTGAAGGCCGATCACCCCGAGCCGACCCAGGAGGAGGTCGTGCGGGCGCTGAAGGAGTCCGGCGCCGAGATCGTGGTCAACTACCTGCCGGTGGGCAGCGAGGAGGCGACACGCTGGTACGCCGAGGCGGCGCTGGCGGCGGGCTGCGGCTTTGTGAACTGCATTCCGGTCTTCATCGCCTCCGACCCCGAGTGGGCCGCCCGCTTCAAGCAGGCCGGCCTGCCGATCGTGGGCGACGACATCAAGGCTCAGGTGGGCGCCACCATCACGCACCGGACGCTCGCCGATCTGTTCAAGAAGCGCGGCGTGCCGGTGGATCGCACCTACCAGCTCAACACGGGCGGCAACACCGATTTTCTCAACATGCTCAACCGCTCGCGACTGGCCTCGAAGAAGGAATCCAAGACCGAGGCCGTGCAGGCGGTGTTGCCCGACCGCCTCGAGTGGGAGGAGATCCACGTCGGCCCCAGCGACTACGTCCCCTTCCAGAAGGACAACAAGGTCGCCTTCATCCGGATGGAGGGTCGCCTCTTCGGCGATGTGCCGATGCATCTGGAGATGCGGCTCTCAGTCGAGGATTCGCCCAACTCAGCCGGTGTCTCCGTCGACGCGATCCGCTGCTGCAAGCTGGCCATGGATCGGGGGCTGGCTGGATACATCGAGGCGCCCAGCGCCTTCTTCATGAAGCATCCGCCGGTGCAGCACCCCGACGACGAGGCCTGGCGCATGACCGAGGCCTTCATCGAGGGGCGGCCCGCGCGGCCGACGGCGGTGAATGCGGCGAACGACGAACAGGTTCGGACCGAGGGGATCGCCGTCGGTGCATAGCGCACTGATCCTGGCCGCCGGGCGCGGCGAGCGCATGCGAGACCAGGGGCTGCCCAAGCCCCTGGTTCCATTTCTGGGCTTGCCGTTGTTGGCGCGAAGCATGCGCACGCTGGCGCGCGCCGGCATCGATCGCGTGGTGGTGGCGGTCGGTCACGAGGCCGACCGCATCGCTGAGGCCGCGCGGCGCTATGGACGCGAGGCCCATCTTGAGGTGGCGATTGCGCGCGCACCGGAGTGGGAGCGGGGCAATGGCGCTTCGGCTCTGGCGGCGCGGGAGCTGCTGCAGGAGCCGTTTCTGATGGTGATGTGCGATCATCTGTTCGATCCGGCGCTGCTTCAACGCCTGATCAAGGCGCCCATGCCACAGGATGGTCTCGTGCTGGCCGTGGATCGGCGCCTGAATAATCCGCTGGTGGATAAGGATGACGTCACGCGCGTGCAGTTGGATGGCGAGCGCATTACGGCCATCGGCAAGGGACTGGAACGCTTCGATGGCTGGGATACCGGAGCCTTTGCCTGCACGCCGGGCGCCTTTGCGGCGCTGTCAGCCAGTGACGGTTCGGTGAGTGATGCGGTGCGCCTGCTGGCGCGGGAGGGCAAGGCTCGTGCCCTGGATATCGGCGAGGCATTCTGGGCCGATCTGGACGATGCGGCGGCCATGCGGCGCGCCCGACGGGCCATGCTCCACCGGGCGGCCGGCAAGGCCAGC
>RFFX01000075.1 GCA_003696765.1 Zetaproteobacteria bacterium
CACGGCTACACCTCAAGCATCGCGCGCGCATCCAACAGCATGCCGCGCAGCAGCCGCAACCGCCGGCGGATTCCAACGCCGTAGAGCGGTGCGGCATCGCTCCTGGCCAACTGTTTGCGTGCCCCGCGGATGGTAAAGTTCATCGTATGGAGCAGATGGCGGATCAGCAGCACGAGATAGACATCCCTGCGCCGGTAGCGGCGCCGGTTGCCGCCCCATTTCTCCGGTCGAAGTTGATGGAACTCCGTCTCCCAATAGCGCAGCACGTGCGGTTCCACCCGGCAGATCTCACTGACCTCACTGATCGAGAAGAAGACCTTCTCCTCCAGATCGGGCAGAGGTACGCCGGCCCTGAGCAGACGCCGGGCGATCGGATCACGATCCGCCACAGCCTGCCCCTGTCGCAATGCGCGGGAAACGACCGGTTCCGGCCCGCTGGAAGGCCATCACCCCATCGAACCTACTTGCCGTTGATGCGGTTCTTCATGATCGGGCTGGCGCGAAAGGTCACCACGCGCCGCGGGCTGATCATGATCTCCTCGCCGGTCTTCGGATTGCGCCCGATGCGCGCCCCCTTGTCCCGCAGCGCGAAGTGGCCGAATCCGGAGAGCTTGACATCCTCCCCTCCCTCGAGCGTCCGCCGGATGGTTTCGAGCACATCATCCACCAGCTGCGCCGACTCCGATTTGGAAATCCCGATCCGCCGATAGACGGCCTTGACGATATCTGCTTTTGTCACAACAAACCCACTTGATTCAGCTTTTCCTCGGCATCTTGCGGACCCTGCCGGGGCGGCGGCCACATCCCCTCCTGTGGCATCAGGCCCTACGGGCACAGCGCGCACCGTAGCGACAAAACCCTTCGATCTCAACCAACTGGGGGAACCATAGCAGTGCGCCGACCCATGTCAAAGCTCCGCGACGGCCCCCACATACTAATCGACGTCGATCAGCTTCGGATCGAGATTTTTCCGCGCATAGGCGAGGTAGACCTTGCGCCGGACGAACTCGTCGAACAGGTCGCCGTCGATGTGCCGCTCCTCCTTCATGGCGCGCATGATCCGCAACACCTGCGAGAGCTTCAACCCCTCCTTGTACGGGCGATCGCAGGCGGTAAGCGCCTCGAAGATATCGGCGATGCCCAGAATCCGCGCCTGCACCGACATCTGTTCGCGTGTCAGCCCCATAGGATAGCCGGTACCGTCCATCTTCTCGTGGTGGCCGCCGGCGATCTCCGGCACCCGCTTGAGGTGCTCGGGGAAGGGCAAACCGCGCAACATCTTGATCGTCTGGACGATATGGTCGTTGATGATCTGCCGCTCCTCGGGCAACAGCGTCCCCTTGGCGATGTTGAGGTTGCGCACCTCGTCGTCGCTGAGCAGAGGGAGGGTGCCGCCGCCCTGCAGCGGGATTTGCCGCTCCCCGATCCGTCGGATCCGCTCCTGATCCTCTTCCGACATGAACTCGCCGCCCTTGTTGCACCTGCGCACGAACTCCTGCTCCTCGTTCAGCCGCTCCACCTCCCGGGAGAGCGCCTCCTCATCGACGTCCACCCCTTGCTGCAGCGCCTTGCGCAACGCCCGGATCTCCGCCTCCTTGCGCGCCAACTCGAACTTCGCATCGACCAGCGCGATGCGATCGAAGATCGTCTCCAGCTTGGTGCCCTTGTCCACGATGTGGACCGGTGTGGTGATCTTGCCGCAATCGTGCATCATGCTGGCGATCTTCATCTCGTAGCGCTCTTCCGCACTGAGGCGGAAGTCGGCGAACGGGCCGTCCTCCGCCTCGGAGACGGCGTCGGCCAGCATCAACGCGATCTCCGGCACCCGCCGGCAATGGCCGCCGGTGTAGGGCGACTTGGCGTCGATCGCGCCGGAGATGACATCGATGAACGATTCCAGCAGCTGTTTGAGCTCGTCCATCAGCTGCCGGTTGGTGATCGCCACCGCCGCCTGCGAGGCGAGCGACTCGGCCAGCTTCTGATCCTCCCGGGAGAAGGCGACGATCCGTCCCTCAGCATCCTTGGCGTTGATCAACTGCAGCACCCCGATGACCTCGCGGCGCTGGTTGGTCATCGGCACGGTGAGAAACGATTGGGATCGGTAGCCGGTGCGCGCGTCGAATGCGCGCGTGCCACTGAAGTTGAACCCTTTTGCGTTATAGGCGTCGGCGATGTTGATCGTCTCGCCATGCACCGCCGCATGGACGGCGACCAGGTTGTCGTTGGGGCTTCCGTCCTCCCGATAGAGCGGGATCGGCGCCATCGGGATCTTGTCGCCCCCATCCCCGCCCATGCGGATCTCGAGGGTGTCGTTCTGTACCACGACGAAACGGAGCCGCTGCGCGTCGTCGACCTGGTAGAGGGTGCCGCCGTCGGCACCGGTCAGCTCACGTGCGCCGTTCATGATCTTTTCGAGCAAACGCTGGTGATCGCTCTCGGCGGAGAGCAGTACGCCGATCTCGTTGAGCCGGTCGATGCGGCGAAGAAGATTGTCCGAGGCCGATGGCCCCACCTGATCACAGGAAGCCGGCATGTTGATCACACCGCAAAAGATCCGTCCATGGACCTTTTGCTTGACGGAGAATCGAGGCGTGCAATCGGCCCGTCCACGCATGACAGGAGCCCCAGAGCGGATGCAGCAAACGGTAACGACACGATCGACAAAGTCACCACCGTCCCGGAATCTCCCTGCCGCAGCGCCGGCAACAGCCACGCGCATCGAGCTGATCCCGTCGGGTGGCGTAGCCGGCGCGCGCAATGAGCAGCGCGCCGCAGCCGGGGCAGAAGGTAGAGGAGCCATCCGGATCGAGCACATTACCGAGATAGACAAAGTGCAGCCCGCTCTCCAGCGCGATCTCACGTGCTGCGCGCAGCGTGGCATGCGGTGTCGGCGGCGGATCGCGCATGCGCCAGTCGGGATGGAAGGCGGTGAAATGGAGCGGCGTATCGGCTCCGAGGTGGTCCACCACCCAGCGGCAAAGAGCGCGCAGCTCCTCCGTGCCGTCGTTGCGGCCCGGGATCAGCAGCGTGGTCACCTCCAGCCAGGTGTCGTGCCGCTCGCGGATCCGCACCAGCGTGTCGAGCACCGGCGTCAGCCGGCCGGAGCAGAGCTTGCGGTAGAAGTCTTCGGAGAAGGCCTTGAGGTCGATGTTGGCCGCATCCATGTGGGAGAAGAACAGATCGGCCGGCTCGGGGTGGATGTAGCCCGCCGAGACCGCCACCGTCTCGATGCCCCGCTCCCGGCAGGCGGCGGCGCAATCGACCACATACTCGATGAAGGTGACCGGATCGGTGTAGGTGAAGGCCACGCTGCGGCAGCCGTGGCGCAGGGCAAGCCCGGCCACCTGCTCCGGCGTCGCCCGCTGCAGCAGCCGATCCATGTCCCGGCTCTTGGAGATGTCCCAGTTCTGGCAGAAACGGCAGGCCAGATTGCAGCCGGTCGCCCCGAAGGAGAGGACGGTGGAGGCGGGGTGGAAGTGGTTGAGCGGCTTCTTCTCGATCGGATCGACGGCGAAGCCGGAGGCGCGGCCGTAGCTGGTCAGCCAGAGCGCATCGCCGCTGCGTCGGCGCACGAAACAAAGGCCGCGCTGCCCCTCGCGCAGCCGGCATTCGCGCGGACAGAGATCGCACTGGATCCGGCCATCGTCGAGCCGGTGCCAGAAGCCGGCCGGATGGCCGACAGCGGCGGCCGCCGCAGGTTCAGCGGTCACCGCGCGCCTCCCGGTACTTCTCCACCTGATAGCGGGCCCAAACCAGCTCGCGATCGTCGGTGGAGGGATCAATACCCGCCTTCAACTTCAGCTGCGCGAGGAAGAGATCGAGCCCGGGCAGCTGCTCCCACACCTGCGGCAGGAAGGTGGCCCGCCGCCCGAGGGCATCGCGCACGATCAGGCCGTCGATCCCCGGGCGGACGACGGCGGCGAGCTCCGCCCGCCCCATGCGCGGCAACGACTCCGGCGGAGTGAGCAGCGACACCTCCACCCGGATGCGGGGCAGCTCGTCGACCGCAAGCGGTGGAAAGCGCGGATCCTCGAACGCCGCAGCCTGGGCATTGGCCTGCACATCGTCGACCAGCGGGCGCCACGCCTCCAGCGTGCCGATGCAGCCGCGCAGCGCCCCCCGCGCCGTGGTCAAGGTGACGAAACTGGCCCCCGGCGCACGCCAGGCCGGAGCGATCTCCGGCGCAGCGCACGCCACCCCCAACCGCCGGGCGATCGCCGCGCGGGCCAGTGCCGGCAGCCGATCGTTC